>JAKSIF010000047.1 GCA_024398965.1 Fibrobacter sp.
CCGAAGAAGCCAAGAAGGCTGGCACCTACACTGGTGAAGAAGAATTCAACCGTTATCTCGCCATCCTGTTCCCCAGCACCCAGCTGAAGATTCTGGACTACAACCGCGTTCTCAAGACTTTGAACGGCCATACTCCGGAACAGCTCATGGAAGAAATGGCTAAGGTCTTCGACATTGCAGAACTGCCCGAAATGCAGAGCCCCGCAAAGCAGAACCAGGTGAACTTCTACATGGGCGGCAAGTGGTATGCTTGCACCTTCAAGTCTGAATATCTCCAGAACCTGGGTCCGGTAGACAGCCTTGACGTAGCTCTCCT
The DNA here is from genome assembly GCA_024398965.1 of Fibrobacter sp. Classification (NCBI taxonomy): domain Bacteria; kingdom Pseudomonadati; phylum Fibrobacterota; class Fibrobacteria; order Fibrobacterales; family Fibrobacteraceae; genus Fibrobacter; species Fibrobacter sp. Next base: position 317 of record JAKSIF010000047.1, read on the forward strand.
CCAGAAGCTCATTTTGAAGCCCCTCTTCAACGTGGACGACCCCCGTACCTCCAAGAACATTGACTTCGTAGGTGGTATCCGTGGTCTCGGTGAACTGGTGAAGCGCGTCGATAGCGGCGAATGCACTTGCGCATTTGCAATGTACCCGACCACTTTGGATCAGCTCATGAACATCGCCGACGCTGGCGAAATCATGCCGCCCAAGAGCACCTGGTTCGAACCGAAGCTCCGCGACGGTCTCCTGGTTCATACCTTGGATTAATCCCAACGTTTCGTTAGGTTACAACAAAGAAAGAGTCTCCATGAATTTGGAGGCTCTTCTTTTTTCAACTTGAAATTTTCTTGTAGAAACGGAGTCTTGTTTTGCTTTGAGATGAATGCTAGGATTCCGGTTTGACGTCTTCTGAATCCTTCTTGTCGTCTTTCTTTTCTTCGCTTTTAAACAGGGTCTTGTAGAAGCCTATTGTAGAATCGTAGGTGTCTGTAAAGAACTTGACGCTACTGTTCCAGAAGCCTGCTGCGGCGCTTTGAACGATTCTTACGTAGACCATAGCGGGCTCGATAAACCTGTCGTTTACTTTGTCTGGCCACACCAAATGTTTGCCGATGAGGCGATCCCTGGTAAAGAAGCCCAGCTCTCTGGAGTCTAGACAGTTGGTCCCCTTTTCGCATGCGAGGAAGTAGCAATCATCCTCAATCAGAATCTGGTTTATCTGTTCTGTAATGATCGTCTCTTCTGAGTTTTCTTGAGACTGACTGTCTTCAGGAAGAGGTGCGGGCTTTGGTGGAGGGAATGAATCAGCCTGGGCTACAGCCGTATCGGAAATGGAAGAGTCCGGTTCTACTTTGGGTTCGTCCAGTTCCAGGGATATTTTTTCCTCTTTCTTTTTTCCACGGAAAAGCTCTCGTTTTAATTTGATGGGGGAGTTTCCCGGCTCGCTCTGTCTAATTTGAAGTTCAATCAGGTATCTATCTTGCCAGGGGAGAAAATTGATTTCGTTAAGGCTGACCTGCCTGTTCGCAATCTTGGTAGCCCCCACTCGATCAATGTTGATTTCCCTATCGCCCTGCCAAAGGGTTGTCTTGACGATGATGTTTTCGCCTTTCTCCCTTAGATAGGAGATGACGTAGTCCTGTTCAACGTCGTTCAACTGGTCGAAAAGTAAGGTGTCTCCCGCCTTCGGAACGTAAAAGGCCCTACTTTGGATAAAGGAATCTTCCCCTTTCCACTTTATGTTGCGATGGGGAGTGATAACCCTTCCTTTATCTGTAATCTCGATGGAATCACCCGGCATGGCAAGGATTTTTCGAACGATGGTTTCGTTGCTACGTGAATTTGCCCAGACAATGTCCCAGTAATTTACCTGGTCGATGCATTGGGGTAGCTTGCACATCCAGTGGACGGATTGTTCCTTGAATTTGGGAGACATGGATGAATCCATGACTTGGACGGGAACTAGGATGTAGTAACGAATTAGGGTTGCCAATCCAAAAAAGACAATAAGCAGAAAAAACAGGAAGAATACGTGACCTTGGGAGTTTCGCCTTTGCAAACGTTTAACTTTTCGGGTCAGTGCAGACATTCGTATAGATTCCTGTTCTTGTCTTCTAAAGCGAAGTATTAGTCTTCGCCGCCGCCAGTGGAATTGTCGGAGAGGCTGAGCACAGCAAGGAATGCCTTCTGGGGCACTTCCACGGAGCCGATGCTCTTCATACGCTTCTTACCTTCCTTCTGCTTTTCAAGGAGCTTACGCTTACGGGTGATGTCACCGCCGTAGCACTTGGCAAGCACGTCCTTGCGCACGGCCTTCACGGTACTGCGGCTGATAATCTTACCGCCGATGGCACCCTGGATGGCCACGTCGAACTGCTGACGGGGAATGAGATCCTTCAGCTTGACGCAGATGGCGTTTGCGTAAGTGTGGGCCTTGTCGCGATGGATAATCACGGAGAATGCATCCACCGGGTCGCCGTTCAAGAGGATGTCCAGCTTCACCAGGTTGTTCTGGCGGTAGCCCATGGGGGCGTAATCCAGGCCGGCGTAACCGCGGCTCACGGACTTCAGGCGGTCGTAGAAGTCGAACATGATTTCTGCCAGGGGCAGGTTGTACTTCAAGATGCACTTGGTCTCGTCCAGGTATTCCATGGTCTCGAACTCGCCGCGCTTTTCGTCGCAAAGCGTCATGAGGGCGCCCACGAATTCCTTGGGCGTAAAGATCTGTGCCTTTACGTAAGGTTCTTCGATATGGTCGTAACGGCTGGCATCGGGGAGCTTGCTTGGGCTTTCGATCTTCACCATTTCGCCGTCGCTCATGTAAACGTGGTATTCCACGTTGGGAACGGTGGTAATGATGTCCACGTTGAATTCGCGATCCAGGCGTTCCTGCACGATTTCCATGTGCAGAAGTCCCAGGAACCCTGTACGGAAGCCGAAGCCCAATGCTTCGGATGTTTCCGGTTCCCAGGTGAGGGCGGAGTCATTGAGGCGCAGCTTTTCAAGAGCTTCACGCAGGTCCTTGTAATCTTCCGGGTTGATGGGGTAGATACCGGAGTAGATCATGGGGAGAATATCCTTGTAGCCGGGCAGCGGTTCCGTGGCGGGATTTGCTGCGTCAGTCAGGGTATCGCCGATCTTTACGTCACTGATGGTCTTCACGTTTGCAAGAACGTAGCCCACCATGCCTTCAGAAAGTTCCGGACGAGGATCGCGGCGCATGCTGAATGTTCCCACTTCGGTGACCATATATTCGCCGCCGGTCTTCATCATGCGGATCTTCATGCCGGCCTTTAGGGTGCCTTCCACAATACGGATGTAGTTGATCACGCCGCGGTAGGAGTCGTAGACGGAGTCGAAAATCAGGGCCTTCAGGGGCTTGTCGCTTTCGCCGGTGGGGGCGGGGATTTCGTCGACGATTTTGTCCAGCACCTGCTCCACGTTGAGACCCGTCTTTGCAGAAATGCGGGGAATCTTGTCGGGGTCGTAACCCAGTAGGTCGCCAATCATCTGGGCGAAATGGTCGGGCTGTGCGCCCGGAAGGTCCACCTTATTCAACACGGGAATGACTTCCAGGTTGTTCTCGATGGCAAGATACAGATTGGAAAGGGTCTGGGCTTCGATGCCCTGGCTTGCGTCCACAACGAGAATCGCGCCTTCGCAGGCTGCCAAGGAACGGCTCACTTCGTAGGTAAAGTCCACATGCCCCGGAGTGTCGATCATGTTCAGGATGTATTCCTTGCCGTCGCGCTCATACACCATACGGATGGCGTGGGCCTTGATGGTAATGCCGCGTTCGCGTTCCAAGTCCATGTCGTCCAGGAGCTGGTTCATCATTTCGTTCTTGGAAACAGTCTTGGTCAGCTCGATCATACGGTCGGCCAGGGTGGATTTACCGTGGTCGATGTGGGCGATGATGCTAAAATTTCGGATATTGTCGTTTTGAGGCATATAGTCCAATAAATCTTGTTATGCTATTTTTGGACCAAATATAGAAAATCGTTTAAAACAACTATAATCAAAATATCTATATTCTCTTTACAATAGGAAAGTTGGATACGATAACGTTATTGAAATCTATGGGTATCATCAAGAAAGCTTTATTTGCGACCCTTATGGGTGGTTTGATGTCTTCCTGCTTGGCAGAAGGCAAAGTCTTCAATAAGGATTATTCCTCCATTAAGGCAATTGAGGCCACCATTACAACTCACGAAGGCGTTATCGTTCTTGACCTGGACTATAAGGCCGCACCTAATACGGTTGCGAATTTTGTTGAACTTGCCAACAGCGGCTTTTATAATGGTCTCCTGTTCCATCGCGTAATTCCTGGCTTTATGGCACAGGGTGGCGATCCCCAGGGTAATGGCCAGGGCGGTCCCGGTTATACCATCGATGACGAAATCAGCAATCTGAAGCATGAAGCCGGCGTCATCTCCATGGCCAATCGCGGGCCCAATACCAATGGTTCCCAGTTTTTCATAACACATACTCCGCAGCATCACCTGGACGGTAAGCATACTGTCTTTGGAAAGGTTGTGCAGGGGCATGATGTTGTCTGCCGTCTTGAGCAGAACGATCCCATTATTAACATCAAAATCGTGGAAAAGAAGTAATCTATGAGTTCTAAGAAAGCAACGTCCAAGGATACCAAGTCCGCTAAGAAGGCTCCTGCCAAGGCTGCTCCCAAGGCTTCCGCTAAGCCGGCTGCCAAGACTGCCGCTGCCAGTGCTGCCAAGAAGCCTGCAGCAAAGGCTGCTAAGGACGAAAAAGCTGCTAAGACTAAGCCCTCCAAGGCCGCTCCTGCAAAGCCTGTTGCAAAGCCCTCCAAGGCCGCCGCAAAGGCTGCTCCAGCCAAGTCTGCCAAGCCCGCAGCCAAGCCCGCCAAGGCTGCTTCTAAGGCTGTTCCCGCTAAGGCTGCAAAACCTGCAGCCAAGCCTGTCAAGGCTGCATCCAAGGCTAAGGAGGTAAAGGCCGAGGTTAAGCCGGCCAAGACTGCAAAACCTGCCAAGACTGTAAAACCTGTTGCAAAGCCCGCAGCCAAGCCAGCTAAGACCGCTCCTGCCAAGGCTGCTCCCAAGGCTAAGGAAGTGAAGGCCGAGGTTAAGCCCGCCAAGACTGCGCCCGCTAAGGCAACTAAGTCTGCCAAGGTTGAAAAGAAACCTGCTAAGGCAGAAGTAGCTCCCGCAAAGCAGGCCAAGGGTTCCAAGAAGGAAACCGCTAAGGTAGAACCGGTAGAAGAAGTAGTTGCCCCCGTTGCAGAAACTCCGAAGGCAACCAAGAAGTCTAAGGGTGGTAAGGGTCCCGCTCCCGAAGATGTCATCGTTGAACCCAAGGAAGATCTGGAAGTTAAGAAGCCGGCCTTTGATTATGCCATTCTTTTGGAAGGTGTAAAGAAGCTTTCCAAGACAGTGATGTTTGTTGAAATTGACGAACAGGATGATCGTGCCAACAAGAAGAAGATGTCTTCCGACATGAAGAATCTTGAAATGAAGCCCACTTCCGCACTTCGTCACAAGGCATCCCTCGCCGAAGAAACCCAGGAAGAATTGACGGAACGAATCCTCAAGGAACTGGAAGAACAGAACCTGGCATTCGAACGCGAAGCTGCAAGTCAGATGTGTACCCGTTGCAACCGCAACCTGGTTTCTCCTGAATTCTGGGTGGACAAGCATCTTGGCTACTGCGAAGAATGTGCCATGATCCTCAAACTTGGTCAGTCCAAGGAAGCCCGTAAGGTCGAATACCAGCTGGGTGGCATGGGCGATTCCCTTGACGAAGAGGATGATGAAATTCTCGGACCGGACGCAGAAGACCTGAAGGAAGCCGAAGAAGATCTGGCTGAACTGGACGATTAATCTCGACAGCTTCTTGCGAAGAAAATCAAAAAAATCCCTGGCGCAAATGCCGGGGATTTTTTTTGTATAAAGTAACTCGCTTGTTTTGCTTGAACTTAGTTCACCTTGCGCATAACGCCAATGACGCGGCCGGCGATGGAGAAATCCTTGTCGTTCTTGACGATAATGGGATTGTACTTGGGGTTTGCCGGACGGAGTTCCACGTGGTCAGCGATGGGGTGGTAGTACTTGACTGTAGCGCCGTCGTCTACCTGGGCCACGATGATTTCTCCACGTTCTGCGGTCTTCTGCTGACGGGCAAAAACCAGGTCGCCGTCAAAGATGCCTGCGTTGATCATGGAATCGCCACGGACACGGAGGGCGAACACGTCGGAACGGCTTGCAAGGAAATCGCGGTCGATGGTCACGGTGCCTTCGAGGTTCTGCACAGCGAGAATCGGGGTACCTGCGGCAACGTTACCGACGATAGGAATTTCGATGGTGTTGTTGACGACTTCACCGGCTTCGTTCTTATCGTTGTCCAGGATTTCGATACCGCGGCTTAGACGGGGAGAGCGGTTGATGTAACCCTTCTTGATGAGGGCTGCAAGAATGGAACGTACGCCGTTGGTAGAGGAAATGCTGAAGTGGTTGCCGATTTCACGAACGGTGGGCGGCATGCGATTTTCCTTGGAATACTTCTTGATGTATTCAAGAATTTCTTCTTGACGGCTGGTCAGTTCCTTGCGGGAGCCTTCTGCCTGGGCAAGTTTGGCTTCTTCAAGATCGATGGTATCCATTTTTACCTCATCATATAATTAAAGCTTTGTTGGATATGGAGTTACAAGTTTATTCCATTTCCAAGATAATACTTTATAAATATAGTGTACAGTTGGGCAATTGTCAATACTTTCACTGCACATTTTTTCACTTTTTATATATTTTTTCTAATTTTACCCTGTACATTACTAAATTTGTTCTCTCATGGATTCTCTTTCTGAATTTTTAACCTTCTCCAGTTCTCCTTCCTTGAACCTGTTCCAAAAGGTCCAGGGCGAAGCCATTCATGTCAATGGTGCGACTATTCCCATGGCGGCCATGATGGTGGCGAACCGTTTCCAGAAGAAGCCGGAGCATATTCTCGTTGTGGCAAAGGATTACCGTAGCGCTGAAGTATGGGTTGAAAATCTTGAAAGCATGCTGGGGGAGGAGTATGTCCGTTTCTTCCCTTCGGTGGGCCTAAAACCTTACGAGAAGAAGGTGCCCTTCGAAGGAGTTCTTGAGGAACGTCTCAAGTTCTTCCGCGATCTTGAAATGGGTGACTCCGTATTTGTGACGGTATGCCCTCTCGATTGTTTCCTGATGCGCCTTCCGGCTCCTGGAGCCATTACACGAAATTCAAGAACACTCAAGGTAGGCGATGTCCTGGAACCATCCACATTGCGCCCTTGGCTTATGGACCATGGTTTCGTGGAACAGCCTGTGGTAAGTGGCGTTGGTGAGTTTTCCATTCGCGGGTGTATCGTGGATGTGAACTGCCTGCTTTACAAGCATCCTATTCGAATCGAGTTCTTTGGCGACGAAATTGAATCCATCCGTAGCTTTGACATTTTCAGCCAGCGCTCCGTAGAGCGCATGAACAGCGTCCAGATTTACCCTATGGGTGAGTTTGTCGTTCCAGAAAAGGAACTGGCCAAGTTTAACGGTGATAACTCCGGACTCTGGTGGTACCGGGACCGCTACGAAAAGCTTGAAAAGACCTTGTTGGATTATTTGCCTAAGGCACCCCTTGTCTTTGAGGAACTGTCTGCACTTTCGGAAACGGCATCGAAGTATTTCTACTCCTACGAGAACAATTATCAGGAAATTCGCGCCATAGAACCGGATATTGTTCCTCCAGGTAACATCTGGGCGAAGATGGGTGAGTTGTCCCGTTTCTTTGTTGGGCGAGGCTCCCTTGACGTTACCCGTGTTCAGCTGAACGATGGCAATGGCCATGACCTGAATTGCAGACCGCAGGATTTTTCCTCCAACGGTACAGATGCCGTTGCAAAGCAGATCGAGGAATTTGCGGCTATGGGTGGCAAGGTGTATGTAGTTTCTCCTACACCTGGCGGCTTGAATCGATTGAAACAAGTCTTCAGTGATCTGCCCATCGAAGAATACCTGTTAGGCAACCTGACAGAAGGTTTCTGGCTGGAAGAAGACAATGTCGCCTTCCTGACTGAGACACGAATTTTCAACCGTCATTCCAACAAGACTCGTAAGCGTAAGGTTTCTGGTTCTGTAACCAGTGCTTTGATGGTGGAGTCTCTCAACCGTGGCGATTTCGTTGCTCATGAAGACCACGGCGTGGGCAAGTACCTAGGGCTTGTCCGTGTAGAGGTGAATGGCGGTATGGTGGACTGCGCCTTGCTGGAATATGCCGGCGGCGACAAGCTGAAGTTCCCCGTGGCAGATCTGCAGAAGATTGAACGCCTTGAAAATTCCGAGACGGAACCCAAGCTGGATCGCCTGGGAAGCAAGACCTGGGAAAACATCAAGAAGCGTGTCAAGCAGAAGGTCATCCAGATTGCCCGCGAGCTTGTTGAACTTTACGCCAAGCGCGAACTGGTTGACGGCTTTGCATTCCCGCCCGATGGAAAACTTCAGCGTGAATTTGAGGAAGCCTTCGAATACGATCCCACGCCTGACCAGGTAAAGGCTACTGCAGATATCAAGCGCGATTTGGAAAGCCATCGACCTATGGATCGCCTGGTATGCGGCGATGTAGGCTTTGGCAAGACAGAAGTGGCCATGCGTGCGGCCTTCAAATGCGTTGTCAGCAAGAAGCAGGTGGCGCTCCTTGTACCGACTACTATTCTTGCCGCCCAGCACTACGAAAACTTCATGGATCGTTTTGCCGGTTTCGGGGTGAATATCGCCCTGATTAATCGATACAAGACCCCAAAGGAAAAGAAGGAGATCTTCAAGCAGGTTTCCGAAGGCAAGATTGATATTCTTATCGGTACTCACAGCCTGTTGTCTGAAAAGAACCAGTTCAAGGATCTGGGGCTCCTGATTATTGATGAAGAACAGAAATTCGGTGTCAAGCAGAAGGAAAAGCTTCGCGAAATGCGTTTGACGGTGGATTCACTCAGTATGAGTGCTACTCCCATTCCTCGTTCCCTCCACTTGAGCATGACCGGGGTTCGCGATATTTCCCTCATCAACACTCCGCCTATCAATCGTCTTCCCGTAGAGACTAAGCTCATGAAACGGGATGACGAGGTTATCAAGAATGCCATTCTCGATGAATTGGCTCGCGGCGGCCAGGTGTTCATTGTCAACGATCGCGTCAATAGTATCTATACTCTGCAGGACGATATTCAGGCATTGGTGCCTAACGCAACCATTGGCGTGGCGCATGGCCAGATGGACGATCGCGAATTGGAAAAGAGCATGGATGCATTCCTTTCCAAGCAGTTTGACGTGCTGATCAGTACCAGCATCATCGAGTCTGGTCTTGACGTGCCTAACGCAAATACCATCATTATCATGAATGCCCATAACTTCGGTATCAGTCAGCTGTATCAGATGCGTGGGCGAGTGGGGCGCAGTAGTGTCCTTGCGAAGGCCCTGTTGGTTATTCCTGCAAAGCACGATATTTCCCAGGAATCCATGCGACGCCTAAAGGCATTGGAGCAGTTTACGGATTTGGGTAGCGGTTACCAGCTGGCCATGCGAGACCTTGAAATCCGTGGTGCAGGAAACCTCCTTGGGCAGGAACAACATGGCTTCATTGCGGAAGTGGGCTTTGAAACCTACGTTCGCCTTGTGCGTGAAGCGGTTGAAATGCTTAGGGGCGGCGATGCCGAAAAGCCTATCCAGACCCGTGTCGAAATTGGGGTGGATGCCTACCTGCCCGAGGATTACATCCAGGATGCTCTGACCCGCATCAATATGTACCAGCGAATTTCCCGTGTAAACCATGTGGACGACATTGTGGGCATTTCCCAGGAGCTGGAAGACCGTTTCGGTCCTGTTCCCGATGCAGCCAAGATGTTGCTCTTGGTAACGGAGCTTGGGCTTCTTGCTGGCCGCCTTAGAATTCAGGGCCTTGTGCAGCGCAAGGGTATGCTTGCAGCAACCTTTGCCGAAAATCCGCCGCCGGATGTCCGTATTATCAGTGAAATGTACGGCTTGGCCCAGTTCCCCATGCGAATCCTTGCTGGTTCTCCCATGCAGGTCGTCATTGAACTGGGGCGAGGTTCCGCAACGGACCTGGCCGAGAATGCCTTAAAGCAGTTCCGCGCATTCTCTGCAATCAAGGCTCAGTCTGTTACCATTCAGACCGGCTCCAAGCTTATTTAAATTTTCGGATTATTGCCAGAATGATTCGTCGGCATCGGTCTCGATGCGGACAAGTTCATCGGGGATTTCTGCAAGGGCGCTTAAGGTCGATTTCTTGCGGAAGCTGTCCTTGTGTATGGAATAGAGAACGTTCAGTTTCTGTGCGGCCTTTACCACGGAAATATCTCCGCCAAAGCGATGGAATACAACGGTGGGGGAATCCTTGCTGTTATCAAACCCGGCATTTCTCAGGATACTGATAATCCGGTGGTAGTCTCCCACACAATGAATTTGGATGCTTCGTTTCAGTTGGAATGCAAGCTCCGCCTGCCGCATAAGGATTCGTTCCTGGACGCCGCCGGGTTCGTATCCTTCAAACCGCTTGTCCAGTCCGCATTCTCCTACCTGGAAGTTTCCGCCCCCTCGAAGAATGGCTTCAAGCAGCCGCAGGTCCTTCTCTTCCGTGGAGCTTGCAATCATGGGGTGGATTCCGAATGTATAACGCACCTTTCCGGCGGTTACCTCGGCTTTGCCGCCACCGTATTCCAGTTCGTCCCTTAGTTTCAACGTCCTGATCCATTCCCAGGGCTCGCAGGCGATTGCGTTGAAGCCGGTTCCGGTCTCCAGCAGGTCCCCAGCAAGCTCTTTTGCCATAGGCAATCGGGTCAAATGGATGTGAAAGTCTTCCATGGCCCATAATATAGACTAGATAAACCACATTTTTTAGCAAATAATCAAAAATAATGCTTGTTTTTCTTTAAGAAAATGCATAATTTAGGGGAAAAGTTTGTTGAATGCGTAATAAAGGAGTTTTTATGCGCGATCTGCTGGAAAAAGCATTGAATAAGGGTCTTAGTGTTTCTTTTTCTAATGAAGGCGGTTTCTCCGTGATCCGTATCTGCAAGGGCGCCGATGTGGTTGCCAGCTGCAGCCTCGGCAGTGGTGATTTCCGTACCAGCGTCGAAGACTCCCTCCAGTCCCTTATGATGGACCTGGAACGCAAGGGCATCTAATCCTTAGTAAAAGGCTTTGTTAAATCCGTCGGGTGACCGGCGGATTTTTTTGTCTCTAAATTTTTTTTTGTGCTGACCTTTGTTTAGTACAAAGTAATTTTTTAGACCGCTCAATAAAAAAGCCGCGGGGCGTTAACCTCGCGACTTTTTAAAGTTCCGTTGATAGAACGATTAAGCCTTAGCCTTGGGCATCTGCACAGCGATGTGGATGTCCTGCAGCTGCTGCAGGTCAACGTCGCTGGGGCACTGGTCCATGGGGCTAGAAGCGCTGGTGTTCTTCGGGAATGCGATGAAGTCACGGATGGATTCTTCACCTTCCATAGTTGCAACAACGCGGTCCAGACCGAAGGCGAGACCACCGTGCGGAGGAGCGCCGAACTTGAAGGCGTCCACGAAGAAGCCGAACTTTTCCTTAACCTGTTCTTCGGTAAGACCGAGCAGGCGGAAAACCTTTTCCTGAACTTCAGGGTTGTGGATACGGACGGAACCGCCACCGATTTCAACACCGTTAAGAACAAGGTCATAGGCTTCGGCGTTGCAATCCTTCAGGTTGCCGGAGAGCATCATGTCCAGATGTTCGGGCAGCGGGTTGGTGAACGGATGGTGCATAGCCATGTAGCGGCCTTCGGTATCGCTGTATTCGAACATGGGGAATTCAGTGATCCATACGAATTCGCGCTTCTTCGGGTCACGGAGGCCCTTGATGCGAGCGACTTCGAGACGGAGCTGACCCATAGCGGTAGCTGCAATCTTTTCGGGACCTGCGATGAAGAACATCATGTCGCCGCACTTAGCGCCGACTGCGTCACGCAGTTCGTTGAGCTGTTCGGTAGTAAAGAACTTGCCAACCTGAGTTTCCACTTCGTCATTTTCCTTGACGCGCATCCATACGAGACCCTTGGAACCGTACTTAGCAACGTAGGCGGTGAGTTCGTCGATCTGCTTACGGGTGAAGTCAACGCAGCCCTTGGCAGCGATACCGCGGATCTTGCCACCAGCGGCAACGCAGTTCTTGAACACGCCGAATTCGCTCTTGGCACCGATTTCGGAAACGTCATGGATTTCGAGATCGAAGCGGAGGTCCGGCTTATCGGAACCGTACTTGAGCATAGCTTCTGCCCACTTCATGCGGCGGATCTTCTTGGGAGGTTCGAAGTTCCAAACCTTACCGAGAACTTCGGTAACGAACTTGTCGAACATGCCCATCACGTCGTCCTGGTCTACGAAGGACATTTCAACGTCGATCTGGGTGAATTCCGGCTGACGGTCGGCGCGGAGGTCTTCGTCACGGAAGCACTTGGCGATCTGGAAGTAGCGGTCCATGCCAGCGATCATGAGGAGCTGCTTGTACTGCTGCGGAGACTGGGGGAGGGCGTAGAACTTGCCCGGGTTCACGCGAGAGGGAACCAGGTAGTCACGAGCGCCTTCCGGAGTGGACTTGCAGAGCACCGGTGTTTCGATGTTTTCAAAACCGTTTTCATAGAAGAAGTCGTAAACAGCGCGGAGGAAGCGGCTCTTGAGCATGAGCTTCTTCTGGATCCAGGGACGACGGAGGTCCAGGTAACGGTACTGGAGGCGGAGGTCGTCGTTTTCCTTACATTCTTCGTTGGGGTCGTTGATGGCCAGGGGAGAAGTCTGGGCAGCGTTCAGGATGGTGAGTTCGCTGATCTTCACTTCGATGTCGCCGGTAGCCAGCTTTTCGTTGGCGTTGCCTTCTTCACGGGCGTAGACCTTACCGGTAACGCAAATCACGTATTCGTTACGGAGAGTTTCTGCATTCTTGATAACGTCGGCATTGTAATCCGGATTGAACACAATCTGGGTCTTGCCATACTTGTCGCGGAGGTCCACAAAAATCACACCACCGTGGTCACGGCGACGGTCCACCCAACCACAGAGAGTTACGGTCTGGCCAACATCTTCCTTACGGAGCTGGCCACAGTTATGAGTACGTTTCATTGTATTACCCTTTAAGTAAAAATTTTACGGCGAAAATATAGGAATTTTAATCTTCGATTTTTATGCAGCGGATCGCTGAAGCGGTCGTTTTCCAGCGACTCAGTGTGTCTATATCGCTCCAACGGAAGCTTGTCCCTACGATATCGTTGGCGAAAACTCGATTATTATAGGCTGTGTCATTGATGATGTATCGACGGTCTTTGTCTTCGGTGCTGGTGAAGAAGGACGTTCGATTGTTGTTGTCCCTGTCGTTTAGGTAACGGAATTCGTAGGTGTCTACGTATTTCTGTATTTCATAGTTGAAGTCATGGTTCAAGAAGCGCTCGCCGGAAGGCAGCACGCTCAAACCGAAAATATCCGTTCCCACGGAATCCGACAGCTCCAGTTTCCAGCCATAAGATGACCGCCAGCAGATGTCCACGTAATAGAACTCGCAGCGTTCCTGTGTATAAAGGAATAGCTCGTGGAGGTCGTCTGCAGTGGGTATCCTGAAGCCTTCCGGGCAGATGCCCTGGTGGTGCATGGAATCCTCTTGCGGATAGTATAGACGGAGGTAAATGGAGTCGATGTCCATGGCTGCAGACCAGGTGTACAGTCTTCCGTATTTTTCGCAGTTGTAGATGTCATGGTCAAAGCACCAGGATTGCCCCTTGAGGTTGGGGGAGGCGGTGCTGTCGCTGTAGTTCAAATTTTGAGCCATCCAGGTTTGCCTGCCCACGGTGGTTGTCTTGTAACGTCTGTTGTCCCGCTTGTCCACTATTTCCCCATAGTCAAAATCCGGGTTCAAATAGTCATCAGCCGTCATAAATTGCTTGGAACTGGAAGAAAAGAACTGTGACGGATCAATGTAGCTGGAGGAACTGAAGTAGACATAGTTCTTGGATGAAGAACTGCTCCTTCTTATGGAGCTGCAGGAATGTATTTCCTGGTAGTAGGGATCGTTGATGTTATCCCTTTCTCCCATTTCGGTACAGCCGGCAAAGAGAATTGCCGCAAGGAATAGTCCCAGTAATTTTCTTATATAGCCATTCATACTAGAACACAAAAAGAACTACGCTTCCTGCAATCAGAATGCCGCCAAACCAGTAAAAGGCATCTCGCGCTTCCTTGGTATATTCAATGTCACGCCATTTCTCGTCAAAATCCTGCTTGGAATACTCTGCGGACATTTCGTCATATTCTCGCTTTGCGTACTTTAGATCCTTGTTGTTCATGTAGCCTGCAAAGGTACAGATTGCTCCGAGGCTTAGGGCTAGCCATGGAACCCATCGCGGTACCAGGTGCTCCTTTTTTTCAACATCCGCAGCTTCGTCTAGGGTGGGGGAATCTTCCTCGTAGGATTCCTTGACAACGTCTATTTTTTCTTCCTCGGGAAGGATTGACTTGAATAAATCATTTGCTCGAGACTGGGCGTCAAGAAGAAGCCCCTGTACGACGCTATTCTTGCTGGTGATACTTCCAAGGAATCTTCCAGAGGATGTTTCGTAGAGTTCTACGGTTAAGGTAAGGTCGTTACCGAACTTTCCTATGCGTCCCTGGACGATGTAGTCTGCGGCGATGTTTCGTCCCGTTTCTACAAGGCAACTGCCTTCGCAGTCTTCAAGGGATTTTTCTGGCGGCAGCATGACCTGTATGTTTTCTCTCGTCATGATGGAAAAGTCATGATCGGCTAGGGCCTGTACGGCATCTTTCCTAAGTTCGTCTGTAATGAACATCTTTTCACTTAGGGATACTTCGGAATCCTTGTTCGAAATCGTTTCAAGAACGGCGACGAACTGCGTTGCAAAGGCGGAACTGCCTGCAACAGCCAAAAATATGATGAGTGCTAATCCGATTTTTCTCACTTGTAACCCCAAATGCAGCGGACCGATAGGGCGCTTTCCTTGTATACGTCTGTTTCCAAATAAGAGGAGTAACCTACATTTATAGAAACGCTTCTTGCCATGGATGGCGAATCACCTTCTGCGTTTGTCCAGAACATCGCCGCTTCGGTTTCTTTTTCATAGGAGCCGTCCCACAGACGTCTGCCTCCAGGTAACGCTGAAAATCCATAGGAGTCTTTCCCGTTATAATCCCGTTTCCATCCGAAAGACGATTTCAAACCGTCCGACTTCGCGTAGTTAATCAAGCTTTCCCAATCGCCCCTATAGGGAACGACCCATCCTTCCGGGCAAATGCTGGTTTCAGCGTAGTCATAGTAATAGCTGTAGGGGATTCGCTCGCTATTGTATTTGCTACTTATCCCAAGGGCGACCGTCCATGGGTAAAGCTTGCCATATTTTTCGCAGTTGATGGGGTCGTCGTTGTAGCAGTAGCTGGAACTTGTTTCGTACTTGAGATTTTCTGCCATCCAGTATGAATCGTTGATTTTTACGACTTTGTAGCTTCGGCCGTCTCGTTCATCGAAAAGCATTCCGTCTGTAAGTGTTGGCTTGCTAGCCTGAACTGGTTGTTCATTGGTGACGGGTTTATAGTCGCTGCTATCTGGATCGTTTGGGTTATCCCTATCCAGTTCGGAACATGCCGCCAGTGTGACAGCATATATTGTAGTCAGTAATATAAAGAAACGCCTTGTTTCCATGCTCTTTAACCCAGTCCTACAATATAATAGTAAAAAGATGATGGTGGATATCCCTGAATCTTTGAAGGAATTTGATGAGGGGAGCCAAATGAAGTGCAATGATGGCTAGAAAATGTGTTTTTTATAGGCTTGTCTTATTGATTTGATAACATTTTGCAATGGAAAAAGGATAATAAAAGTTTACTAAGTCGGATATGGCCGAAATATGCGCCTTTTTTTATAAAATTCGTCCCCAAAAATGGATATTTCGTCTGTTTTTTTGAAAAAAAGCGAAAAAAACGTGCCTTTTTAATGAATTTGCTTGTATATTCCTTAAGGAATTTTCGCAAAAAGTCCATTGCGGACGTTTTTTTGGTGTGTATGGAAAATATTCTCCGAAAAACGGATGCTGGCTTTTATGGAACGTTTTTTTTGGAGACATAAAATATGGCAGAAGATCTGCAAGCTCTTATGGAACGCATCCAGAAGGATGCTGTAAACAAAGCTGAATCCCAGGCCGCTGCAATTATTGCAAGCGCCAAGGAAAAGGCCGCAGAAATCGTAAAGGCCGCCGAAGCCGAAGCTCAGGCAAAGCTCGAAAAGGCCGACAAGGATGCCGAAGCCTTTACCGAACGCAGCGAACGCACTCTCGAACAGTCTGCACGCGATCTTTTGCTCTCCGTTGGTAAGAACCTCGAAAAGATGATCCTTGACATCCTCGCTCTCCAGGTTGAAAAGTCCCTGGACGAAGCTACCGTCAAGAACATGCTCCTGGCCGTTGCCAAGAGCTACACCTCCAATGTCGAAGTTGACCTCTCCGAAGACGATGCCAAGAAGCTCGCTTCCTTCGTTACCGGCGAATTTGCCAAGCAGGTTGCCGCTGGCGTCAAGGTCGAAAGCGACAAGGGCGTCAAGTTTGGCTTCCGTATCAAGCTCGATGGCGGCAAGGTCACTCACGAATTTACCGAAGCAGCTATGGCAGAGGCTCTTTCTGCTCTGCTCCGTCCTCAGCTTGCAAAGGTTGTAAACGCCGCCGCACAGGCAAAGTAAGCAAAGGACGTAAATGAGCGCTCCTTCTTACTTAATGTCGTCGCTTCCCATGATTGAATTGGGTGACGTACCTCCGCTGACCATGGACGAGTTCCGTGGCCGTTGCGAAGGCGTTCTCGATGCAAGCGAATTGGAAGCCCTCGACGCACTCTTGAATGGTGAAGAATCTGACGATGAATTCGTTTCTGCCTACCAGGCTCACGAAATCCAGATGAAGAACGTTTCCGGAAGGCTCCGTGCACAGGCATGGGGCCCCGAAGTTCGTTTTGCCGAACGTTCTTTCCCTGGCTACGACGTCACCTTCGCCAAGATGATTTCGGATGCGTTCGCCAAGTCGAATCCTATGGAAAAAGAGCAGGACATCGACAAGGCCCGCTTCTGGCTTGTAGATTCTCTCGCCGGTGTAGGGGAGGGAACCGTCAAGCATGTTTACGCTTACGCTGTAAAGCTTATGATTTGTACGCGTTGGGCCCGCCTTTCTGAAGAGGCCGGCGACGCAGCTGTTATCGAAGTTATTAATGCAAACGATCCTGCCCACGTGCAGGAATGACCGGAGGTCCATTTTCAATGGCTAGTATCGGAAAAATCATCGGCGT
>JAKSIF010000048.1 GCA_024398965.1 Fibrobacter sp.
AGAGGATCATCTAGCAAGGCTGCCTAAATGCTTCCACACATGTTGATGATGCCTCGAAAAAGTTGTGTCTTAGTGGAGCAGCTTTATTTTGGGCAAGCTGTTCCACTTCAGAAGATTCAGAGCCAGTAGGTCCAATTTCGGGTGAAAATCTTTGCAACGATTCATCGGAACTGTCTACAAATTGCGCTGGAGGCATGATCGCGCTCTATGGCGTAGCCCCTATTTACGATCCCGATTCGGGAAACATCTCTAGTTCTGACACTTGCGAAGAAGACTGCGAATCAAGCCTTAGTAGTTCCAGTTCAGATTCAATTGAGCAATCCAGTTCTAGCAAGACAAACGAAACATACGGTTACAAGGTATTCGCGGATACTACAATTACCTGTAAGAAAGGCTCCTTCGAGGAAGATCAACGATTTTACAATGCGACCGCAGGGATGATGCAACATAAATATGTTACTGTTAAAGGATTCATCTGCAATAACGATTCCAACTATTCTGCAGAAGTTCTGAAACAAAAGGGTGATTACCTTTACACCCCTGAAGAATACGAAAAACTGTTCGGAATTTGCGCAGAACACGGTGGTCGCAAAAGTACCCAATCAGTAATACCCAATCAGATTGTCAGCGTTCATAAAAACAATAATATCGAAGGCGATTTAGAGTGGGAATATTACTTTCAAATGTCCGCCAACAATTGGGTCACCCAAGAATTCTCCGAAGAAAAAAAAGCCTGTTTCAAAAAATTTTATGAAGAAATTGAACCTGTGTGCGCCTACGGAACATTCATTCCACAAAGTTCTAGTTCAACAAAGCCAGAATCCATCGAAAAAATCACTTGCATGGATGGCACCGTATTCGGCGAAGAAGAATATAACATCGCCACGGCACATAACGATTCGTTGAACGCTAGTTATGAACAACAGTATAATGATAAACTATACTGCACAGACCTAAAGTACAAGGCTCGGCTCGATGAATGCAACAACATCGATGACTCCGGCAAAAATATTCCCTCGCCAGCACCTGACACAGTAAGTGTGAGCAAGGAACTGCTGGACGACCCGTCCAAATGCAACTAAGTAAAAAGGATCCCATAAAGGGATCCTTTTTTTACGAGACTACTAACGGAGTTACTTAAGTACAGGAGTCGTCCAGTCAATCCATTCGGACTTATTCCAGCTAATTCTTTCAGAATTCTTGGTGTAGTCAATCTTTCCGGTCTTTACATCCTTCCCTAGCAGGAACTTATTGATAAAGTCCTTGACTTCGTCAAACTGTCCGTTAGGTAGGCTGCAGTGGGCATGGCCACCTTCCTGAGAGTAGGTATAGTTCTCCGTCACTCCGAGGGCATCGAAGACTTCCTTGGACGCCTGGCCGCAATAATTGGAAGGAACTTCTCCCAGCCATTCCTGGCCCGCATTGTCAATAATCAACAAGGGACGAGGAGCCACCATGGCCACCAGCATATGCTGGTCGAAGGGCAAGGTGTTTTCCTTTCCGTCGTAGTTCTTGAAGGTTGTCTTCATCCAGTTGCCTTCTGAACCGGCACTGTTCAAGCCCTGAACAAACTGTTTACCCTTCTGCTTGTTGACCTGAGCGCCCACGCGCCAGAGAGAAGCGCCACCGGAACCGGATTCCTGGGGAATGGTCAAGGCAATACGGGTATCAAAGGCGCCAACAGCTAGAGAGCCCTTGCCCCAGCGGGAGCAACCGGTAATGCCAAGATGCTTCACGTCAATGCCAGCTTCCGGAGTCTTTTCCAGGGCATCGATCAGGCGGCTTACGCCCCATGCCCATGCCATGATGGTACCGGTGCTAGCGTTGGATCCATAAATGTCGTAGAACTTGCCGCTACCGCGCTGACTTTCGGGAGCTACGTTATCGGGGTTGAAGATAATCTGGGCGATATCAAGACCAGAGAGCGCTCCGCCAAGGCTTCCGCAAGTGTTTCCCATAAAGCCTCCGCCAAAGCCAATCATGGCTGGCTTGGGCTTATCCTTAGTACCAGCGCCGTTGATTGTTACGGCAAAGGACGCTGTCTTACCCTTGTCGGTCACTTTCACTGTGAAAGTCGAGCCGGACATGGAACCTTCCACCTTTTCGGGATTACGGGGTTTGTCACCATACATGATCTTTTCGTACATGGCACCAATTTCCTCGCGACGGCACTTCCATTCGTCCTTGGTGGAAATTCTGGAACCCGCCAAAGTGGTAAACGGGTCCGGAAGCTTTGCGTTGTTTACGCTCGTAGGAATATTCCCGATAGTGCATTCATCACGGTAGTCTTCCTTGAAGGCGGGAGCGGGATTCACCACGATTTCGCTGCTGCTAGAAACGGATTCCGCAGACGAGCTCTCAACCCGTTCCGAAGAGGAACTTGCAGTGAACACGGAGGAAGAACTTTCCACAGCAACTTCAGCGGAACTGGAGCTCACTTCACCCGTTGAACTCAAGGGCAGCTCCCCAGCAGAACTTACTGGTACTTCCGAGGCAGAGCTGGAAGGATCCAAACCTTCGGAACTTACTGGAAATTCTTCCATGGTGGAACTTAAGGGATATCCATCTGGCAGAAAGCTATCACTGGATTCAGGGATTTCTCCTAACCCCGGATCAACTGCAGAATTCTTATCCTCGGAACAGGCGTTCAAGAAGAACAGCCCAAAAACTGCTATGGCAGAAACTGCCTGCATTCTATTTGTTTTCATATACCAATCCAAATCAACCCTCATCCCAATCATTTGAGATTGAGGTTCCTATAAGACATTTTCAAAAGAGTGATTCCGGTCACACTCCAATTCATAAAACGTTGTTAGTAAATACAACACCCCACTCCAGCAAAAAGACGCCCGGGAAAAATCCCGGACGCCTCGTTTATAGGGTCTCCCAACCCCGAATTCATCTGTAATTTTAGCTTTCTGCTAAGCCTTTTTACTAAAAATTTTCAACAATCCGTTGTATTGATTTACAACAATGCGAATCCATCATCCCCACCCTACTCGCCACTCCATTTTCCCAGACAAAAAACTTATTCCAACTTGGAATAGGGTTGCCCAGTAAAAAACCTTTTTTTTCGCTTATTTTCGGCAATTTTCACACACAATCGAACCGATTAATACATATTATTGAACATGATGGATCAAGTAGTTCTCACATCCAACCAAGAGCACATTGTAGACCTGCTCATTAAAAAGAACCCCGATCTGAATCGCGAGGTTCTGTCTAAGGCTGTAGTCTTTATTGCAACAGCCCACGAAGGCCAATACCGCAAAAGCGGCATGCCCTATACCGAGCACCCGTACGAGGTTGCCAAGATACTTGCCGACCTTAAGCAAGACCAGCCTACAGTCCTTGCAGGCCTTCTCCACGACGTGGTCGAGGACACAGATCATACCCTAGAAGAACTTTCCGAAATGTTCGGCGAAGACACCGCCTTCATGGTGGATGCCGTTACCAAGATTACCGCCGCACAAGAGGCGAATAAGACCGCCCAAAAGGCCGAGACCTATCGAAAGCTCATTATCGCCATGGCCAAGGACCCGCGCGTCATCATGATCAAGATCGCGGACCGCATCCACAACATGCGAACCATGCGCTACATGAAGCCCGAGAAACGCCAGCAGATTGCGCAGGAAACCCTGGACATCTACATTCCGCTGACCCACCGTTTCGGTCTCTACAAGCTTAAAAACGAATTGGAAGACCTGAGCTTCAAGTACGTCAATCCCGACGAATACCAGAAGCTGGTAGACGCCCTTATTGAGAATAAGGAAGCACGCGAGAAGTACATCCAGTCCGTTATCGGCCCTCTCCAGATCAAGATGGCCCTGGAAGACTTCGACTGCACTATCCAAGGTCGAACCAAGAACATTTACAGTATCCACAACAAGATGCTAAGTCGCGGCTGCCAGTTCGAAGACATCTTCGACATTTTTGCGATTCGCATCATCGTGGAAACCATTCCGGAATGCTACCTGGCCCTAGGTTACGTACACAACCTTTGGACTCCGCTCCAGAGCCGCTTCAAGGACTACATCGCAACCCCAAAGCCCAACCTGTACCAGAGCATCCACACCACGGTTATCGGTCCCGAGAACAAGATGGTGGAAGTCCAGATCCGCACCAAGGACATGGACCAGACCGCAGAAAAGGGATTTGCCGCCCACTGGGCCTACAAGCTCGAGACCCAGCATGAAGGCGAGGAACTGGCATGGCTCAACCACATGGTGAAGCTCCAGTCCGAGATTTCCGACAGCAAGGAATATCTTGACTTCCTGAAGGTGGACCTTAAGCCCCAGGGCATTACCGTATTCACGCCCAAGGGAACTTCCATTGAACTTCCCGAAGGAGCCTCCGTTCTCGACTTTGCTTTTGCCGTTCACACAGAACTAGGCCTGCACTGCATCGGTGCCCGCATCAACGACGAGGTTGTGAACCTAGATAAGGTCGTTCCCAACGGCGCAACCATCCAGATTCTCAAGAGCAACCACCAGGAACCCAGTCCGGAATGGCTTGAACTGGTAAAGACAGTCAAGGCCAAGCAGGAGCTGCGCCGCTGGATGAAGACCAGCATGGTTCAGCAGGCACGAGGACTCGGCAAGGAAATCTGGATTCGAGAACTTCGACTAGCCAAGATCGAAAAGGACAAGAGACCTTCCGACGAATCCATCTGCAAGTACTTTGGAACTGCAGACATTACGGATTTCTACGAGCGTGTTGGTCAGGGCGAACTGCCCTTAGCAGACATCCAGCGTTTTCTCAACGGCGGTGTAGAAACGTCCAAGGAGACAACCAGTCTTCGTTTCTTCCCCACCTTCAACAAAGATCTTAAGAGCGACAGAAGCAGCGACATGCCTCTGCAGATCGGGCAGGAAACCAGTCTACTGATTCACTTCCCCAGATGCTGCGCTCCGGTCCCTGGAGATAAAATTGTTGGGGTACTCCGCCCGCAGATCGGCATCGAAGTTCATAACGTCAACTGTCCCGAATTGAAGAAACTTCCTCCGGAGCAGCAAATTGCCGTGGAATGGAGCGAGGAAACCAAGCAGGCATTCTCCGCCCATATTACGGTAATTACTGACAACAGGAAAAACATTACCATCGACGTTCTACAGGAACTCAAGAACGAGAATGTATTCCTGGAAAAAATGTCTGTGGCAAGTGTTCAGTTCACAGGACGAATCCGCATTACCTTCAAGGCCTTCCGCAAGGAACAGGTCGATTCCATCATTAGTAGCATCAAGAACATTTCCGGCGTTCGCCAGGTAACCAAGTCATGATTTCTACACTCCACCGTGGTGACTACACCTTAAAGAACCGCGCATTCAATTGCCGTATGCGCAATCGCTATTACGAGGAAGTATACTACGCCTTTAGAGCGCTCTTCCCTAACGATATTGCCGAACGAACCGAGGCAAACCCTGTAGCCGACTCCATCTGGTTCCAGCATCTAAGTAGAGAAATTAGACGATACGAGCATCTGATTACAACCTGCCTTGAATATGGGCAGGCTGCAGTCTTTTATGGCAAGGCAGAAAACGCCTCCCTGTACTCCAAGGACAAACGTTGGGGTATTTTACAAGAAGAAATCTTCTTGGTACACTTTTTGCAGGAACTTTTATCAACAACCCACTACATCATTGCGAGAATCGATACCGACCGTATGCTTCAGCAATGGAGTGGTGAAATGCAGGATATGAAGGCAAAACCCGTAGGATCCGGCTATGTCAACAACATTCAGGAAAAACTGAACGCCATGAATGTTGCCACCATTGACGAATTCAAGGATTTGCTGAAACACGTTCTTGAACGATTCCAGATAGGAAACACCCTCTTTGGAACGGTCCAGGAGCTCCAGAACTTTTATTAGTTGATGATTGATAAATGACGATTGAAAAATAGAGGAAAGAGATGTCTGAATATATAATTCTATCGATTTTCCTTTTTCTAGGGGCGTTTATCGCGGCTGCAGCCACGGTGGTGGGCCTGTTATTGGGCTATCGCACTAGAAAAACCAAGAACAAGATGCTTCCATACGAATGTGGTATGGAAACCTTTGGCAATGCCCGAATCCAGTTCAAGGTGGGGTATTACGTTTTCGCCCTGCTGTTCCTCGTTTTTGACGTGGAAGCCCTTTTTCTGCTTCCTGTGGCTGCGAATTTCAAGGAAATCATGGCAGGAAACACCGCTTTGTCCCCTGTCGTTGTAGTTGTTGACTTGATTATCTTCCTCGCCATCCTGGTCTCTGGCCTCGCCTACGCATGGAAGAAAGGAATCCTCAAATGGGAATAATCAATTTTGCACCTAAGATCCTGGATCCCATTCCCGGCGGCAAGTACGTTGTCAACGCCGTGGATTACGTGGTGAACTGGGCCAGGGCCAACTCCATTTGGCCCCTGACTTACGGTACCAGCTGCTGCGCTATCGAAATGATGAGCAGCTCCATGGCCCGTTACGACATTGCACGTTTCGGTTCCGAAGTGTTCCGCGCCTCCCCCCGCCAGGCCGACTTGTTCATTCTGGCTGGTACCATCACGAAGCGCATGGCTCCCGCTATCCAGATGCTGTGGGAACAGATGCCCGGCCCCAAGTACGTGCTTGCCATGGGCGCCTGCACCATCAGCGGCGGCCCCTTCATTTACGACAACTACTCCGTGGTCCGCGGCGCCCAGAATATCCTGCCGGTAGACGTATTCGTCCCCGGTTGCCCGCCTCGCCCCGAAGCTTTGTTCCACGGCCTCTTGACCTTGCGTGAAAAGATCCTGAAGGAAACCTGCCGCGAGCCTTGGCAGGAAGGCTACCCCGAGGATGTTTCCCGGATTGACCGCTACCGCGAAGCCGCTAAGGCCTGGGCCGAACTTGAAAAGATCAAGGACGAGGAAATGGCCGAAGCTCGCGAGAAGTTCAAGGCCGAAAATCCGGACTACAAGAGCACTTTCAAGCCTGTACGCGTCGCGAAGGAAGCATTCCCCGAAGTGGAACGCCCTGTTGCCGTAGCCTCCTCCCAGAAGGAGCTTTCACAGGCGGAAATTTTCAAGAAGATCAAGGCCAAATTCGAAAGCGCCTCCATCCAGGGTGTCGATCCCGAGGCAAAGACCGAAGATGGTCAGAGCGTACTGGAAAATACCTTGGCCAAGGCATCTTCCGACAGCCCCGTAGAAATTACACTGGATGTAAACGACTACCTGGCTGTTACAGAATTTGTAAAGAATGATCCTGCACTGAAGATGGATTACCTCATCGATGTAACCGCTATTGACTACCCGGATCACTTCGAATTGATTACCCAGCTCCGTAGTATCGATTTGGGACACAAGGTCTTCTTCTGCATCCCGCTGAAGAAGGACGAAAGCGTACCCGAAGAAAAACGGACCACGTCCCTGCTTGCAAAGGTCCCCAGCATTACAAGCCTGTACCCCGCCGCAAGCATCAAGGAACGGGAAGTCTACGACATGTTCGGCATCCATTTTGTGGGTCACGACGACCTGCGCCGCATTTTCCTGGACAAGGATTTCGTAGGATTCCCCCTGCGTAAAGATTTCACCCATCCCGATATGATCAAGAGGCCGGTATGAGTATGACACAGCTCCCTCCGGGATTCAAAATCATCCGTAATGATAGCGACGAAGCCTATTCCGATGAATTCTTCGTCAACATGGGTCCCCAACATCCCAGTACCCACGGCGCCCTCCGCCTGGCCATCCGCATGGACGGCGAAACCATCGTGGAACTGGTTCCCCATCACGGATACATTCACCGCGGCATGGAAAAGCAGGCCGAGTCCATGAGCTACCTGCAGTACTTCCCCATGTCCGACCGTCAAGACTATTTGACTGCAATCCAGAACAACCTGGGTGTAGCCCTTGCTTATGAAAAGGGCATGAACGTGGGCGTCCCCCTCCGTCAGGAATACATCCGCGTCATGCTGCAGGAACTGGGCCGCATTGCAAGCCATCTGGTGTTCTTCGGCTGCTTCGGCGGCGACTTGGGCGGCCAGACCTGCTTGCTCTTCGGTTTCAAGGAACGTGAAATGATTCACGACATTCTTGAGGAAGTCACCGGTTCCCGCCTGACCATGAACTTCTTCAGACCGGGTGGAAGCCGCTTCGATGTGCCGGATACATTTATTCCTCGCGTCAAGGCTTTCCTGGAACACTTGGATTCCACCATGAAGGACTACGAACGATTCCTCTCCAAGAACGTTATCGTTCGCGAACGTAGCATCGGTATCGGTATTCTCTCCAAGGAAGACGCCATCGCATACGCCTGCTCCGGCCCTGTGGCCCGTGCCAGCGGTGTGAACTTCGACGTTCGCCGCAACAATCCTTACAGCATTTACAGCCAGCTGGAATTCGACGTGCCTCTCGCCTACAACGGCGACTGCTACGACCGTTACAACGTGCGTATTGCAGAAATTCACGAATCCATGCGAATTCTCCGCCAGTGCATCGACAAGTTCCCCGCCGAGGGCCCATGGCGCAGCAAGGAAAAGCCCGTAAAGCTGAATCCTGGCCGCTACTACAGCGAGATCGAAACCGCCAAGGGTCTTTACGCAACCTACGTGGTGGCCGCCGCCGGCGACAAGCCTTACCGCATTCACACACGCGGTCCTAGCTTCCCCCACATCGGCGTTTTGAACAAGATGTGCCAAGGACTCACCGTTTCGGACCTTGTCACCATCATGGCAACCTTGGACCCCGTGATTCCGGAAATTGACAGGTAGGTTAGCATATGTTCGTACCTTCAGTAACTAATCCTATTGGCGACTTTGTACGAGAATGGGTGCCGAAGCTTGCAGAATATCTGCCTGCTTCCATCCAGTCCGACACTTTGAACAGCGTTGTCGCATTCCTGGTGAACGCCGTTATCTGCATCATCGCAGTGTGTCTCGTGAACATCGGTTCTGCACCGATCCTTATCTACATGGAACGTAAGGTTTGCGCCCACGTTCAGTGCCGAATGGGGCCCATGCGCCTTGGCTGGCACGGAACCATCCAGACTATCGCAGACGTCTTGAAAATGCTCTTCAAGGAAGTCTACGCACCTGGTGGAGTAGATAAGTTCGTCTATTTCCTGGCTCCGCTGATTGTGCTAATTGCACCTTTCATGGTTGCAGCACTCATCCCCTTCGGCCAGAACCTGGTGGTTGCAGACATCGACATGGGCATTCCCCTGATTATCGCCATCAATGGTTTTGGCGTGCTAGGCATCTTGCTTGGCGGCTGGTCCAGTAACAACAAGTACTCCTTGCTTGGTGCTCTTCGTAGCGGCGCTCAGATGATCAGCTACGAAATCTCCTTTGCCTTGGTGCTCCTATTCGTAGTGATGATAGCAGGTTCCACGAACTTGATGTCCATTACCCAGACACAAAGCGGCACGGTCTTTGACTGGACCATTTTCCGAGTTCCGGTACTTGGCATCATCGCTTTCGTCATGTTCTTCATTTCTTCTACCGCCGAAATGAACCGCGCCCCCTTCGACATTGCCGAAGCGGAACAGGAACTGACCGGCGGCTATCATACAGAATACAACGGCACTCCTTTTGCCATGTTCTACCTGGCAGAATACATTGCCCTGGTAACAAATTCCTCCCTGGCAGTCACTTGCTTCCTTGGCGGTTTCTATGCACCTTGCGTAGGCATTGCTCCCATCGACAATGTACTGACCATGGTTCCTGGCGTCGTTTGGTTCTTTGCCAAGGTGTTCTTCATGATTTGGGCCTACATGATGGTCCGTTGGACTTTTGTCCGCCCCCGTGTAGACCAGTTGATGAGCTTTGAATGGAAATTCCTGCTGCCCCTGAACCTGCTGATGCTGGTGGCTGGCGCTGCCTATGTGGCTTTGGTAGGCTAAGGTAGAGGTGTTTTATGGAACAGAAGATTTCTACAAAACAGTATATCAAGGGTTATCTCAAGAAGTGCGTTACAGGCCCATGGAGCTTGCTCTGCGGTTTGTCTGTCAGCCTTCGTTACTTCTTCAATCCCAAGCGCGTGGTTACAGAACAGTATCCCGAAAACCGCAAGACCTTGAAAATGCACGAACGTTTCCGCGGCCGCCTTTCCATGGTAGAAGACGCCGACGGCAACAATCACTGCACCGCTTGCGGCATGTGCGAACGTAGCTGCCCCAACGGAAGTATCAATGTTCAGGCAACCAAGAACATTGCTGGCAAGAAAGTCTTGGGTCGTTACGTGTATCATTTTGCAAGTTGCACCCAGTGCGGCCTGTGTGTGGAAGCCTGCCCCTTCGGTGCCATTGAAATGGCTCCGGAATTTGAAGTGGCAACCACCGACATCAAGTCCCTGGAAATGATTTTGAACAAGAAGGAGGGTCAAGGCTAATGTTCCCGGATCTTTCAAGCTTGGCAAACGTATTCCCCCTGGGAGGAATCGACATTGCCTTCTACGTCGTGGCATTCGTCATGGTGGTGACCGCCATCTGTACGGTTGCCGTGAAAAACATTCTGCAGAGCGCCGTGTTCCTCATTTTCTCCTTTGTGGGAACCACCGTTCTCTACTTGCTGCTCCACGCCGAATTCAACGCCCTGGCTCAGATCATGGTGTACATCGGTGGCGTGGTGATTTTCGTGATCTTTACCATCTTGCTTACAAGCCATCTAGGTGAAGACGCATTCACAACAAAGATTCCTCGATTCTTCGCAGCATTCATCCTAAGTATCGCCTTTGTTGCGGTTATGCTGAAATGCGTCTTGCCGGTACAGACCCTCGCAACAGCAACAGCCGCAGCACCCGAAGGCTTTGCCTCCCTGAAGGAAATTGCCATCCGCCTGCTGGACTACAGCGCCAACGGATTCATCATTCCCTTCGAAGTGGTCAGTATCCTGCTCCTAGCCTCCCTGATTGGAGCAATTACGGTTGCCCGCCGCGGAAAGGAGGACGAAAAATGACTTTGATGAACTGCCTTATTCTCTCGTTCATTCTCTTTGGCGTTGGCCTTTGGGGCCTTATGCGTCGCCGCCATCTGGTTGGCATGCTGATTTCCATGGAAATCATGCTGAACGCAGCCAACATGAACTTTATCTCATTCGCCTACTTTAGCGCAAAGGACTCTACTGCAGGCGCTGTCTTTGGTATTTTCGTCATCGCAGTGACTGCATGCGAAATGGCAGTGGCCTTGGCCATTATCGTCAGCATGTATCGCCGTCGCAAGAGTCTTGACGTGGAACAGTTGAGGGATCTCCATGATTAACGACATCTCTATCAGCTATCTTATTTTCCTGATGCCGCTTCTTACCTTTGTGGTGAACGGGCTCTTTTTGGGCAAGCGTTCCGCCAAGGGTGCTGCAGCATTCGCCATCGTTTGCAACGGCATCGCCATGGTTTCCGCCATTATGCTGGCGGTGAACTACTTCAGTTCCGGCATTGCTCCCCAAAAGGCAATCCTTTTCGAGATTCCCTTCTTGAAGTTTGCCGAAAGCTTTGTGGCAAACATCGGCCTTCTGGTGGACCCCCTATCCATCATGATGCTTGTTGTGGTAACATTCATCGCCTTCATGGTGAACATCTACAGCGTTGGCTACATGAGAGGCGACCGCGCCGAAGGCCGCTTCTTTGCGCTGCTTTCTCTGTTCAGTTTCAGCATGCTTGGGCTGGTTGCCGCCACCAACCTTTTCCAGATGTTCATCTTCTGGGAACTGGTGGGCGTTTCCAGCTACCTGCTGATCGGCTTCTGGTACCACAAGCCTTCTGCGGTGAGCGCATCCAAGCAGGCATTCATCCTTACCCGATTCGCCGACAGTTTCTTCCTGTTGGGCATCGTGATTGTAAGTTTTGTCGCCCAGAGTTTCGACTTTAATACATTGAATGGTCTTACCATGGACGCGTTCAAGGCCCAGTTCATTGATCTTGGACTTATGACGGTTTCCAAGGCAGAGGCTCTGGTTCTCGGCGGCGTCTTGATTTTCACCGGTGGCTGGGGCAAGTCCGCCATGTTCCCCATGCACATTTGGCTTCCCAACGCCATGGAAGGTCCTACCCCGGTGTCTTCCATCATTCACAGTGCCACCATGGTGGTGGCAGGCGTTTACCTGGTCGCTCGCTTGTTCCCCTTCTTCGCTCTCAGCGGAAGCACCATGAACTTGATCATGGTAGTAGGCGCATTCACCATGGTTTTCGCCGCAGTGATTGCTTGTACCCAGAAGGATATTAAGCGCATTCTCGCTTACTCCACTCTTTCTCAGCTGGGCTACATGATGTTCTCCCTGGGTGCTTGCCACATGGGTGACGCAGTGGTAACCACCGGCTGGACAGCATCTACCTACCACATTTTCACCCACGCATTCTTCAAGTGCAGCTTGTTCCTGATTGCGGGTTCCTTGATCCATCAGGTTCACACCAACGATCTTGACGCCATGGGCGGCCTCCGCAAGAAGATGCCCTTGACCTACATCTGCGCATTGATTTCCATTCTGGCCATTTCAGGCATTCCGCCGTTCTCCGGTTTCTTCTCCAAGGACGAAATCATCTTGACGGCTTTCCAGGCACATCACTACGTTGTGTTCGGCTTGGCTTTGCTGACTAGCGGTCTCACCACCTTCTACATGTTCCGTCTGTTCTTCCTCGCTTTCCATGGTGCTCCGCGTTCCGAAAGCGTGAAGGCAGGTCATGTTCACGAAGATTTCTTCATGACCCTTCCCATCGCCATCTTGGCAGTGCCTGCTCTGGCTAGCGGTTTTGCCGCAAAGGGTCTGTTCGAGCATTTCTTCGTGCCGGGCAAGCTTAATGTACCGCAGTTGACTCAAGTGGCAGAAGCCCACTGGATTCCCTACGTTGCCGTAGCCATTGCTGTAGTGGCCCTGCTGATTGCCTGGGTCCTTTACGCAAGCCCCAAGGCAAAGGTTGAACGTGCTCTTGACGACACCAACCGCGGCGGCATCTACAAGGTTGTTTACCACAAGTTCTATTTCGACGAAATGTACTACGCCGTGGTTCGCCAGTTTGTTATCGGCGGCATCGCCCGCGTAGCAAGGTTCATCCAGGACTACATCATCGAAGGCATCTTGGCCTTTGTGGTTTGGTTCGTTCATAGAATGGGCGACCTGGTCCGTACCGCTCAAAGTGGTAACTTGACATTCTACCTTGGATCCTTGGTAGTCGGTGTACTGCTGTGGTATTTCTTTGGTCAGCTTCCGTTTTAAGATTGAGAGGTTATAAGTACTATGGATACATTACTTTTTAATCTGATTTGGCTCATTCCGCTTTTGACCGTTCTCGTCTGCGTTCCAATTCCAGGAAGCAAGATGAAACTGATTAAAGGCATCCATGCCTTTTCCGGAACTTTCGTTCTGGCATTGGTTGGATATCTAACCTACCGAGTCTACACACTGTCCGGAGCCCCCATTGACGAAAATGCAGCTCCGCTTGCTCTTCGCTTCTTTACAGACATTCCCTGGCTCAATGGCCTCAACGCCCACTACATTGTAGGCGCAGATGGTCTCAACATCTTCCTGCTGCTATTGACAGCTGTCATCGTATGGGGCGGCATCCTGGTGAGCTGGGAAATCAAGGGAAACCAGAAAGTATTCTTCGCCTTAATCCAGATGCTTGCAACCAGCGTCTACGGCGTATTCATGAGCATTGACCTGGTGCTGTTCTTCGTATTCTACGAAATGGAAGCCCTGTGCATGTACCTGATGATCGCAGGCTACGGTTCCGGCCGCAAGGATTACGGCGGTAAGAAACTTACCTTGACTCTCGCCTTCGGCTCTTCCATGATTCTGGCAACCTTGTTCGGCCTCTACTTCGAAGGCGGAGCATCCAGCTGGAGCATTGTTGAACTTTCCAAGGTTACCCTCCCCATGGAATTCCAGATGTGGGCATTCCCGCTGATGTTCATGGGCTTTGCAGTCAGCTCATCCTTGTTCCCCTTCCATTTTTGGAGCCCGGACGGCCACGCCTCTGCACCTACCGCAGTTTCTATGCTAGCTGCAGGCGTCATGATGAAGATGGGCGCCTACGGATGCCTTCGTGTGGCCATGTTCCTGATGCCGGAAGCAGCAAAGATTTGGCTTCCCTACGTTGTAGCATTACTGATCTTCAACGTGGTTCTTGGTCCCTTCATTGCACTCCGTCACAAGGACCTCAAGTACATCACGGCCTACAGTTCCATTAGCCACTTGGGCCTCATCTTCCTTGGCCTTGCAGCCCTTACCCCGGTGGGTCTTCGCGGTGCAAGTCTCCAGATGATTTCCCATGGTTTCCTGACCGGATTGTTCTTCGCTACCATCGGTATGATCTACGAGCGTACTCATACCCGCGACATTACTGAAATGGGCGGCATTATGCGCAAGGTTCCGTTCCTGGGCGTAGGCTTTGCCATCGCAGGTTTTGCAGGTCTCGGCCTGCCGGGCTTTAGCGGATTCGTTGCCGAAAGCAACATCTTCATCGGCGCTTTCGCACAGGAATCCACCCTCACCCGCATCGTAACCATTCTTGCAATTCTTTCCATTACCACAACGGCAGTTTACATTCTGCAGACAGCAAACCGCATGCTCCACGGCAACATGCCCGCCAAGTACGAATCCTTGACCGATGCAAACTGCCGAGAAAAGATTGTGGTTGTAGTTCTGGTGCTTTGCCTGCTCTTGATTGGTATTTTCCCGGGTTGGATTGCCGATATGCTGGACCAAAGCATTGCCCCGATTTTCGCAAAGATTTCCGCAGCCGCTGCCACGGCACCGGTAGTTGGAGGTTAATATGAGTTTTGAAATTCCAAACTTCATTCTTCCTGACTTGATTCTCTTGGTCCTTCCGTTCCTGGTAATCGGATGTCGTCTGCTAGTCAAGAATTCCAAGCTTCCCTGGTGTCTTGCCTGTATCGGCTTGATTGCCGTGTTCATTTGGCTAAACGTTCTGCCTCTTGTTGGCGGCAGTGGCAACCACTTCATCAGTAACTGGCGTGTAGACGACTTTGGCATCTTGATGCGCGAAGTGCTTACCTTAAGTGCGATCCTGGGTCTGCTCTTGGCTAAGGATTACTTCGATCACGATGCCGATGGCAAACCCCAGCTGCACCAGATTGCGGAATTTGCAGGTACAGTCGCTTTCGCAACCTTCGGCGGCTACATTGTGGTTTCCGCCTGTGACTTGCTCACGTTCTTCCTGGGCCTTGAAATGGCGACCATTCCCATGTACATTCTGACTGCATGGAACAAGAAGGATCTCTTGGGTTCCGAAGCGGCCACCAAGTACATCTTGATGGGTTCCGTGGCAACCGCATTTGAGTTGTTCGGTTTCAGCTATCTGTATGGTTTTGCAGGATCCATTCATTTCGACGCAATTTATAGCGCCGCTGCAGCAGGCACATCCCCGTTGCTTTGGATCGCCGTTCTGTTCCTCTTCTGCGGAATCGGCTTCAAGCTGACCTTGTTCCCCTTCTACACCTGGGCTCCGGATGTTTACGAAGGTGCCCCCAGCCCAGTCACTGCACTTCTGGCAGTAACCTCCAAGGCTACCGCCATTGCATTCCTGGTAATCCTGGTCTTTGGCCCCTTGGCTCCTGTACAGCAGCAGATCGCACCGCTTATTGCAATCCTTGCAGGCGTAACCTTGTTCGTCGGTAACTTGGGAGCATTGAAGCAGAGCAGACTCCGCCGATTCATGGCCTACAGTTCCATCGCCCAGGCAGGCTATATCATGGTAGCCCTTCTTGGTCCTGTGGGAATGTCCAAGACCGCCATCATCTACTACCTGTTTATTTACACCCTGGCAAACTACCTCGCCTTCTTCGTGTTTGGCATTATTGGTCACCATCGTGAAGAATCCTTTGATTCCTTGAAGGGTCTTTCCAAGCAGAGCGTCAGCCTTGCAACCGCATTGGCCGTAGCCATGTTCAGCTTGGCAGGCATTCCTCCCCTTGCAGGTTTCTTCGGCAAGTTCCACCTGTTCTTCAGCGGCGCTTCCACCGGCCACTACGGCCTTGTGGTATTTGCCGTCTTGAACAACGTTCTTGCCCTGTACTACTACTTGCAAGTGATCAAGAGCGCCTGGGCCGACGAACCCGAAAAGGAACTGTCTCCTCTCCAAATGACCATGCGCCAGCGCGTGACCATCGTCCTGCTTACCGCAGCCGTCATTCTTATCGGGCTCCTCCCCTTCCTGAGCAATAACATCTTTGCAGGAATGTCCCTTTAGAATTTCTTTAGAAAAAGACATATTTTTAAAGAAATTTGATTTTATAGCACCCAGCAAACGCTGGGTGCTGTTGTAAACACTTAGTTGACCAAAATCTCTCCGCTAGCCACCTAAAAATGCTAGATTAGTGGTGATAAATTTTATTAACCCTCCATTCAATGGAAATCTATATGAGCACTAAAGAATACCTTGCCGGCGCCAAGATGGCCGGTTCCGTCCAGAAGCTTATGACCCCGGGTCTTGCCGTGGAATTCATCCAGCCCTGGTATACCCCGCTTTCTACCACTCCGTCTACCACCGGTATCGCAGTGGGCGGCATTGGTTCTACCTTTACTGCAACTCCCGCAGGCACCACTCCCGTAATGAACGTGATGCCGGGCGTGCAGGTCCGCACCGAAAAGGCTTCCGACCTTCGCTTCAACAACTTCTTCTTCCGTGAAGCCGTGATCAGCGACAAGGCTCAGCTGGTTATTTACAACTTTGCAGCATTCACCACCTACCTGGGCAAGTTCAAGCTGGTGGACGCCAAGGGCGAAGCTCTCTTCACCGAAACCGACCAGAAGAAGGCCGAAGCTAAGCTGAACAAGATTCTTTCCGATAAGGAATTCCTGAAGAACAACATGGCCGCATTCGAACGCTGGCACATCCAGTGGAGCGACCG
>JAKSIF010000049.1 GCA_024398965.1 Fibrobacter sp.
ATTCTTTATACATGAAAACCCCGAAAGTTGTGTCCAACTTTCGGGGTTCACATCAGATGACCGAGACTTTTCTGTTTTCAAAAAAGAAACTTAGTTCCCACGATCGCTCATGGAACTGATCATGGCGATGATTTCGTCTGTGAAATTGCTGTTCGGAAGTTCCTGAGCTATTTCAAGAGCCTTTTCCAGGTGGTCTTGGGCGCAGGCCTTTGCCTTCTTAAAAACATCCTTTGCATTTAGCCTTGCTAGGATCTTTTCGGGAACGTCTGCTTCGGCTGCGTGCTTGATCAAATCTTCCATTTCGGAGCGTTCGTCCGCAGTGCATCCATCAAAGTAGTACAGCAGCGGCAATGTAATCAGCCCGTTGGATAGATCCGTAAACTTTGCCTTGTCGAGATTCTTGCTGCCAAAACCATAGTCCAGCAGGTCGTCTACAATTTGGAAGGCGATGCCGAAGTGGCTTCCCATCTGGGCGCACTGTTCCGCGACGTTCTTGTCAAAGCCCGCGAGGATACCGCCAATGCGCGCTGCCGCATTGATGAGGGCTGCGGTCTTTCCATCGATGATCTTGTCGTACATTTCGAAGGAAAGGCTCATGTCGCCGGAGTGGTCCAGTTCGAGGATTTCTCCGCTGATCAACTCGTCTGCGGCGTTGGACAGGGCTACCGGAATATCTCTGGATTCTTCGTTGATTACACAACGCATTGCCTGAGAAAGAACGTAGTCTCCAATAAGAACTGCAATCTGTGTTCCCCATTCTTTATGGGCGGTTTTCTGGCCACGTCTAATGTCTGTGCCGTCAATGATGTCGTCATGAACAAGGCTGGCCAGGTGCAACAGTTCAACGCCGGCGCAGGCGTGTGCTACGCGGTCGGCGTCGGGCTTTGAGTTTCCGCTTTGTGCGATAAGGCAAAGAAGGGTTGAACGAATACGCTTTCCCTTGCGCTGGAATAAGGACTCCAGGCGCTCTGCAATACCTGCAGGAGCGTTCTTTGCAACGTTGAGGATTACCTCTTCGGTAAGTTGCAGGTTGTCCTGGACAAGTTCTCTAGCTTGTCCTAGGACGGTTTGAAAATCAGCCTTGCTAGGAATCATAATTAAACGTCCAGTTCGTCAAGAACCTTGTAGGCGTTGTTTTCGATGAACTTACGGCGAGGTTCCACGTCTTCGCCCATGAGCATGCTGAAGATCTGGTCTGCAAGAACAGCGTCTTCCACATAGCACTGCTTGAGGAATCGCTTTTCCGGATCCATGGTGGTTTCGAAAAGCTGTTCGGCAGACATTTCACCAAGACCTTTGAATCGGGTGATGGTGACGTTCTTCTTGTCTTCCAGCTTGGCCATTGCCTCGTCCTTTTCCTTTTCGTCGAAGAGGTACTGTTCCTTGAGGCCGACCTTCAGCTTGTACAGAGGAGGCATGGCGATGAACACGTGTCCTTCGTCGATGAGGGGACGCATATAGCGGAAGAAGAAGGTGAGCAAAAGAGTCTGGATATGGGATCCGTCCACATCGGCATCGGTCATGATGACGATCTTGTGGTAACGGAGCTTGTCCATCTTGCATTCGGTTCCAAGTCCGCAGCCGATAGCGTTTACCAGGTTCTGGATTTCTTCGGTGTCCAGCACGCGGTGGAGGCTTGCCTTTTCAACGTTAAGAATCTTACCGCGGAGGGGGAGGATTGCCTGGAATTCACGCTTGCGTCCCTGCTTTGCAGAACCGCCAGCGGAATCACCTTCCACGATGAACATTTCGCATTCCTTCGGATCGCGGCTGGAGCAGTCTGCCAGCTTGCCCGGAAGGCCACCGCTTTCAAGAACGTTCTTACGGCGGGCGAGGGAGCGAGCCTTGTGTGCAGCTTCGCGAGCCTGTGCTGCAAAATAAACCTTGTCGAGAATGACCTTGACTGCAGACGGATTTTCCTGGAAGTATTCGTCCAGCTTTGCGCCGAATGCGGAAGCCACGTAGCTTGCAATTTCGGAGTTGCCCAGCTTACGCTTGGTCTGGCCTTCGAACTGGGGCTGAGAAACCTTGATGGCGATAACAGCGGTAAGACCTTCACGGATATCGTCAGCGGTAATCTGGATGTCCTTCTTGCCCTTGGGCATGTCCTGAGCGAACTTGCTGATAACGCGGGTCAGTGCGGTCTTGAAGCCGGTCACGTGGGTACCACCGTCGTAGGTGTTCACGTTGTTAACGAAACTGAAGAAGTTTTCCTGATAGCCGTCGTTATACCACATGGCCACTTCCAGCGGGTACTGACCATCGGGGAGCACCAGGTGGATGGGATCGTTGAACAACGGGGTGCGGTGTTCGTCTACATATCGTACGAACTCGGAAACGCCACCCGGATAGCAGAATGTTTCAGACGGTTTTTCTTCGGTACGTTCGTCGGTGAGGGTCAGGCGAAGACCGCTCATCAAGAAGGCCAGTTCACGGAAGCGGGTTGCCAGAGTGTCGTAAACGTAGACGGTTTCGCTAAAGATGGTATCGTCGGGATAGAATTCGATGGTGGTACCAGTGTCGTTGATATCGCAGGTTCCGATATCTCTCTGGGGACCGCAGGGAACGCCCTTGCTGAATTCCTGGGTGACAATCTTGCCACCGCGACGGACGGTTACAATGTGTTTCTTGGAAAGGGCGTTAACGCAGCTGACGCCCACACCATGAAGGCCTGCGGACACCTTGTAGGAATTGCTGTCGAACTTGCCACCTGCGTGAAGCTTGGTCATCACAACTTCGATTGTACCAACCTTTTCCTTAGGATGGATATCCGTGGGAATGCCACGACCGTTATCGGTAACGCGAATGCCGTTTCCCGGAAGAATCGCAATTTCGATATGAGTGCAGAATCCAGCCAAGGCTTCGTCCACGGAGTTGTCCACCACTTCCCATACCAGGTGGTGTAAACCGCGGATGTCGGTAGAGCCGATGTACATTGCCGGACGGACGCGGACTGCTTCCAGACCTTCCAAAACGGTAATGCTGGAACCGCTATAATCTTCGGATTCCTTCTTCACTTCTTCAATTTCTTCAGCCATGTTTACCTTACTTCAAGGCGCTTTGGGACGCCCAAATTTTATGATGCTTAGATAAAGCGAATGTCGCGTACGACGGGCTTTCCATGCAAAGAATTACACTTGTCAATAATAGCTTTTTTTTGCAGGAATAATTCCTGACGCCATGCGGAATTGGCTGCCTTTAGCACCAAAATATTCTTCTCGATTTTGATGGGTTCCACATGGGGTAAAATCAGGTTTCCCACCACCTGTTCAAAGCCGTTTTTTATAGTGGTAAATGTCATGTCCTGGTCAATTTTATTCTTGTCCAGGACCATTTTCAGAAGAATGCTTATGTCCGTCGGACCGTTGCTAACGCCCTTGCTGCGCTTTTTATTTTCAAAGTCCGCCATAGACAAAAATCTGATTGTTTTAGAGGAGCAGCAACTTGGAAAGAACGAATCCGCCGATCAAGATGCTTGTCATGCCAGCCACAACGGTAGCCTTGGTGGACTTGCCCACGCCTTCGGCGCCACTGGTGGTAGTAAAACCAAAGAAGCAGGCATAGCTAGCGATGAAGTAGCCGTATACAAAGGCCTTGATCAAGCCCACAGCGAGGTCCCAGTTCTCATAGAACATGCGTACACCGTAGAAGAATACGGAGAAGGATACGTCCTTATAGAGATGGGCTACGGCATAGCCACCGAGAATGCCGATGAAAATACTGATGACAGTAAGGGTGGGCAGCATGATTACGGTTGCAATCAGACGGGGGGCCAGCAGGAACTTGTAGGGGCTAAGACCCAGTACCTTGTAGGCGTCCAGCTGCTCTGTAACAGCCATGGTGCCTAGTTCAGAACACATGGAGGCGCCGATACGTCCGGCCAGAACCATTGCGGTAAGGATGGGGCACAACTCAACCATCACTGACTTGCCCACGGCCATGCCCACGAACATCAGAGGAATCATGTCGGCAAACTGATATGCCAGCTGCCAGGACATAATGGCGCCTGTTGCAAGGGAGGCTGCCACCACCACGGGAATACTGGTGACGCCTACATGTTGCATCTGTTCTACGGTTGTGTGCAGGTTCTTGAAGGCACCGGGAATGCTCTTGAATAGTTCCCACACGAACAAAACGTAATTGACGACAGTATGCAGGAACTTCCGGATAAATCTACCCAGACTCTCTGCAATGTTGTTCATCGTTCTAATCAAAGGGGCACCTTACTTTTTCTTTTTAGATTCCTTTACTTCAGCCTTCTTTTCGGCAGGCTTTGCGGGCTGCTTGTTGGCAGGAGCAATGGCCTTGTTGTAAAGGTTCATGTCACTAAGGTACTTGATTGCTTCGTTTAGCTGTTCGTCGCGCTTCAAGGTGAAAGCGGTACTTACGGAATCATTGATGAAGGCGGTAAGAAGTTCGCGCTTGATACCGTCCTTGATGTAATCCTTATTGCTTTCGAACTGGGCGTTCCTGTTGTTTTCCAATGCCCCGCGCATTTCGGCAATGCGTGCGGCGAGAACGGAATCGCTGACGGTCTTGGAGGAGTCGCCCATGTAGTTCTGTTCGTGGATGATGCTCTTCTCGAGCTGATCCACGCCAACCAAAGCATTGCTCTTGATCTTCATGAAGTTGGTGTCCTTCATGCAGAAGTCCTTGAACTGGGTGAACAGGGAGTCGGGGACTTCCCAGCTGGGGTCGACCTTGACACCGTTCTTTTCAAGATCCGGGCGGACCTTGACTGCAAACTTGAAGTACATGGCCATGCGTTCCTGGACCTGAACAACCCAAGGCATGGGGGAGAGTTCTACGTCAACGTCGGGGGTGATGCCACCACCGCCAAAGACCATACGGCCGTTGTTGGTGTAGAAGGTATCGCGGACCACGGTATCCTGCTTGACGGAATCAGCCTTTGCGTTTTCGGAATCCTCAGCTTCCTCTTCTTCTTGGAGCTTAAGCCCCTTGATGCCGTTTTCGGGCTTGTTGATGCAGCGGCCGAAGGGCAGGTAGTAGAAGGCTGTGGTGAGCTTGAGGGCGTTACCCTGGTTGTCCAGCGGGAAGATTGTCTGTACGGAACCCTTACCGAAGGAGGTCTTGCCGATAATGAGGGCGCGGTCCCAGTCCTGCAGTGCGCCGGAAACAATTTCTGCAGCACTTGCGGAACCCTGGTTCACCAGGACTACCATGGGAATGTCCTGCTTGACTACGCCGTCCTTGCGGGCGCGACTTTCAGTCTTCTGGGTGCGGCCGCGGGTGCTTACAATGATATTGCCCTGCTTCAGGAACAGTTCGCTGATTTCAATAGCCTGGTTCAGAAGGCCACCCGGATTGTAGCGCATGTCCAGGATAATCTTCTTCATGCCCTGCTTCTGCAGGCTCTTGATGGCGTTTTCCACGTCGCTCAAGGTCTTGTCGCTAAAGGTGGCGAGCTTGATGTAGCCAATGTCCTTGGAAACCATGCCGTAGTAGGGAACCGCGTGAACCACGATTTCTGCACGGGTAATGGTAAAGTCCATCAGGTCGGGAACGCCTTCGCGCTGGATAGATACGGTCACGTCGGTGCCGATCTTGCCGCGGAGCTTGTTCACTGCGTCATCGAGGGAAAGGCCCTTGGTGTCCTTGCCGTCAATCTTACGGATCTTATCGCCTGCACGAATGCCCAGGCGGAATGCCGGAGTGCCGGAAAGCGGGGAAATTACGGTCAGAACGTTGTCGCGAAGGCTAATGGTAATGCCGACGCCGCCAAACTTACCTTCCATGGAAACCTTAAGGCTTTCGTAATCCTTGGGGCTAAACACGGTGGTGTGGGGGTCAAGGATATTGCGGATGCCGTTCAGGGCGGCGTCCGTCAGTTCCGTAGGATTCACGTCTTCGACGTACTTACGGTTGACTTCGGAAAGAACCTTGTTCAAGCGGGAGACTTCGTCGTAGAAGTCGCCAGGAGGAGTCTGCTTGTCGGCTGCTGCGTTGGCAACACAGAGTGCAGACATGGAAGCTACAAAAAGATTGCGAAAGTTCGGCATATTGAATTTCATGGCTAAAAAATACAATTTCAAACCTTTCAAGATGGAGTAAAAACGGAAAAAACCGGCCGTTTAAGGCCGGTTTTTAATTCTATGAGAGAGAGAAAAGAGCTTGCAAATTTGTTTTTAGGCTAGAACCCTAGGCGGCATCAGTCAGAAGACGTTCAACCTGGTCGTTTCTGAGCTTTGCCAGGGCGTTTTCCTTAAGCTGACGGACGCGTTCCTTGGAAAGTCCTACCATGGGGGCGATTTCCTTAAGGTTAAGGTCGGAATCCATCTTAAAGCCGTAGTAAAGTTCGACAATCATCTGTTCCTGTTGGGAAAGGTTGTCTTTCATTACTTTGTTGTAAACGTCCTTGCGGTTGTTGCTTTCGGCGAGGCTTTCAGTGCGGTTTTCTGCTGCGATGGTTTCGCCCAGAGTCATGTCGCCATCTTCACCAACCGGGGTGTCCAGGGAGGTGGACTTGCTGCCCATCATCAGAATCTTTTCGATATCGTGAGCCTTGTACTTGGTAAGGCCTTCGAGACTGGAAGGGTCAACGGTCAGTCCGCCGCCAATAACCTGACGGAGCTTGCCGCCGTCTTTGCTGAAGCGGCGAAGTACCAGTTCCTTTTCTGCGCTGATACGAACCATACGGCCGCGTTCTGCAATGGCACGGGTGATGTTCTGGCGAACCCACCAAACGGCATAGCTGATAAACTTGATTTTCTGGTTCGGGTCGAAACGACGAGCTGCTTCAATGAGGCCCATATTGCCTTCGTTTACCAATTCGTTGATTTCGAGACCCTGTCCCTTGTACATGTTTGCGATGTTCACCACAAAGCGGAGGTTGGAATTGACCAACATGTCCATGGCGGCGCGGTTGCCCTCGCGAACCTTGTTCAGGAGAACCTTTTCTTGTTCCTTGGTAAGAAGCGGATACTTAGAAATGTCGTTCAGGTACTGAAAGTATACGTCTCTTTCTGCACGAGTGTTGTTATTTTTGTTCATGTCTTCCCTCCTAAGGAACAATTGTTTTAACGATTACAAATGTACCTCAATTCCCATTTTCGAGTGTCATTGATTGCCCTAGCCTTTGCAAAAGTTATTTGTGAATTTTGTCTAAGTTTTTCGCCTTTTTGTCATAATTTTGTCATGTAGAATGACGTTTTTTGTGAATATTGCCTATTTTTAGGCATTATTGAGGGCTAAATGGACCAAAATCAATCAGAACATCATGACAATTTCCTGAAAAAGTTCTTTCAAAAGCAGAAAGTTAGGCTTTCTTCTCTGCAAGAGGCTCGATTTGAAAGAAGTGAAAGGGAGCTGATAGAAATCCTTGGCGATGACGGCGATGATTCCGGACGATTCCCTGCGCCGGGAATTCTGGTCGGAATCCTTACTTGGATCTTTATCATTTTTTTCCCCCTCATGATGATTTTGGATCCGGCGGAACACATGGG
Organism: Fibrobacter sp.; assembly: GCA_024398965.1. NCBI lineage: Bacteria > Pseudomonadati > Fibrobacterota > Fibrobacteria > Fibrobacterales > Fibrobacteraceae > Fibrobacter > Fibrobacter sp. The sequence continues at coordinate 7,464 of JAKSIF010000049.1, forward strand.
AACTCCTGTGAACATTCGCAATATCACCGGATTTTATGTTCCTTTGTTTGCAACGCTCTTAGTGTTCGTTGCCAATCAGCGATTGCTTGTACCTCGGTTCTTCTTTAGAAAAAAATACTGGAAGTACCTTGGCGCGAATACGCTTCTTTTGTCTATAGCCTTTGTTTCCAAGGAACTGGTCGGCTTTCTTGTTGTTCGTGAACCAGGTCAGGGTATTGCTTACTTTGTTAGTGATTTTGCCTTTGCCCAAGGGCGTGATCACTTTATCTGGATGCTTGTAACGTTCTTTATCTTTGTTGTCATGATTTGCCTTATTTGCATCATGATCAGTGTATTTTCCAGACAAATTATCAAATCCTTTATCTTGCGTGAAAAACGTCGTTCTGCCTTGCAGAATGAACTTGATTTTCTAAAGCAGCAGTTGAGTCCTCACTTCCTGTTCAATACGTTGAACAACATATCATCACTGATTTCCTTTGACCCCAAGCTTGCAGAAAGTTCCATGACAAAACTTTCCGGGCTTTTGCGAGTGATGCTTTACCAGACGGGGGATAATTTTGTACAGCTAAAGGAAGATGTGGACATTCTGGAAAAGTATGCAGATCTTGAAAAACTCAGGATGGATGAAAACTTTGATTTTTCGTTCAAGGTGAACCTGGAAAATCCCAACAGGCAGATAGAACCCTTGATTATGATGCCCTTGATGGAAAATTCCATGAAGCACTGCGTTAATCCTAACGGAAAAAGCTTTGCCCATATAGAGATTAATCAAACGGGTGATGAACTTTGTTTTAGGGCGGAGAACAGCAACTTTCCTCGAAAGTCGCAACGTTCTTCAAGTGGGCTTGGATTGGCCACGTTTAAAAAACGTCTTGATTTGATGTACGAAGGCCGTTATACCTACGAAACAAAGGTTGAAAACGAAACTTATATTTGCCAATTGAAATTGACTCTCAAATAGTTTTCTATAATGTAGGTCATGAGTCTTATCAATAACATTGTCGTTGCCGGAGGCACTCACGGAAACGAACGTACTGGTGTCCGTCTTGTTCAGAAATGGATGGATAATCCGGAATGTTATAGCAATTTGTGCAAGAGCGCTAAAATTGACTTGGTCTTGTCGAATCCTGAGGCAATGCGGTTGAATCGACGTTATAGAGATCACGATTTGAACCGAGCCTTTTCTCAGACTTGCCTAGACGTCGGTGTTGTTCCTCAGCAGTACGAATTCCGCCGAGCCAAGGAACTGAACTCGCTATATGGTCCAAAGGGCCCTAATACAAAAACAGACTTGCTGCTGGATGTTCATAATACCGGCTCCAATATGGGTTACTGCCTGATTCTTTCGGCCAGGGATCCTTTCTGCATGAGGGCTTCTGCCGTATTGACTCAAGAATTCAAGAACGCCTGGATTTACTACCAGCCGGAAGAACGTTCCGCTTCGCCTTATTTTGGAACAGTGGCTAAAGCTGATATCTGTATTGAAATCGGTCCCCAGCATCACGGAACCTTGAATCCGGTTATTTTTGAGGAATCGGAGCGATTGGTAAAACGCTATCTGGAGCTTGTAGAGGAATGGAATGCCGGCGAGCTGCAGAAACGCCCGCCTATCCAGGTGGAAGTTTATACCCAGCATCGTGACCTTGGGTATCCTAAGCCTCAAGGCGGCGGCCCGATTCAGGCCATGATCCATCCCGATATCTTTGGAAGAGACTATTGTGAATTGAAGGAAGGGGACGGCCTGTTCCGAACCTTTGATGGAAAAGATATTTTGTTTAAACGAGAACCTGGTGACCCGGAATCCGTGTACCCGATTTTTATCAACGAACCGGCTTACTACGAAAAAGACATCGCCATGAGTCTTACCGTAAAGACTGTTGAGGAATGGTAGGAACCCTATGACTGAAGAAAATGAAGAACTGCAAGAAGTGAACGGCGAAGAACGCCTGAAAAATTTTCTGGAACTTGTCCAGAAGCAGAAGGGCGAGAACTGGGATTCCAGATTGTTTGATATTCTTGACGCCTTTGAAGATTTCTTGACTATCCGTCCGGAACCTCCCCAGGAATGGCTTGATACCTATGCGGAAAGTGGCAAGAAGTTTGACTACTATCAGATTGTGCTGCCTCAGGACTTCCAGGATCCTTACGAAGACGACCTTGGAAATATCCGCCGTCTCCGTAACGAGTTTGAACGTACTCCCAGTACCATGGCCTTGGAACATGAGCTGGTAAGCCGTAACTACTTCATTTTTGAAAATGGCCATGCCGAGGCTATTCCTGCTCCTCGCCCTATGCTGATGCTTGAAAGCAAGGACCGCGATGACGACGAGGAAGAACAGGAAGGCGACATTACTTGGGATTGCTGCATTTCCATTTTCCCTGACGGAAGCTATATCGCCTATAACCTTGCCCATGACGACGAAGAAGTGCTGGGCGAAGACTTCAAGGCTGAATTTGACAAGCATATCGACGTGCTTTCCCGACTCCAGCTGGTGATTCCTGTGGAAGGTCGTGACTACGGAATTTTAAAGAGCGACGCATAACCCACGAATCATCCTGGAGATCGTACAACCCACGTCATCCTGGAGATCGTACAACCCACGTCATCCTGGAAATCGTACAACTCACGTCATCCTGGAGATCGAACAACTCACGTCATCCTGGAGCGAAGCGATAGGATCCATTATGATGAATAGACTTTGGAAAAACATAATTCTCGCCATGGTGCTGCTTGCAGGCAACGCCTTTGCTGGCTTTATCCAGAGCCCCATTCCTCCTTCCAGTCATGAAAACTTCTTGTACGACCGCGACGGCGATGGACGTCTGGACCTGATTATAGTGAAGTTCCTTGGTGCAGTAAGCCGGGAATACCTGGATCAGATGGTTGACAGTCTGACCTTTGATTGGGCAGATTCCTCGGGAGCCTTGGTCCATAAGGTCTTTGCAGGAAGAGATCTAGAAAAGGATTCCACCAGTAATCGCTTGGTTCATGTGAATCTTGAAAACGTCCAGTTGCAGTTTATGCGGCTAACTGCATTGCGGTCAGCGTTGCATTCCTGGGGTTCCCTTGGAAACATGCGAATCTATCTTGCCGACGGAACGATGTATAAGGTTGCCTTGAAGGACAAGATGGCGCCTGTGGCGATTTTTGCTGACATGCGATCCTATCGGGGAAAATCCGCAGATACATTGACAATCCATTTTTCTGAAAGTGTTACAGCCAGCTGTGATGTATTCATGGACTACAAGAGTTCCAGGGATTCTACAGTACGTGTTTTACCGCCGTCCAAGGTGGAATGGAATTTTGGAGCCTCTTCTGCATACGTGATTTTTGATGACCTGTCGGCGACGGGAGACCGTGTTGCCCCGAAGGATTCTGTGAGGGTTCTCCAGAATTGTATCGCGGATTCATTGAAAAACGCAGTTAGCGATTCTTCCTTCTTGGTGGTTAAGGGGTTCTATCCTATTGAGGTCTATTCCAGTTCCATGGTCGTAGATGTCCAGGATCCTGACGACAACCTGCCTATTTTCAACTTGCTTTTTGAAGAGGAGGGAGGCGACTTTCCGAATGAAAATGCATGGGGGATTGCTATCGATGTGATGGGGCAGGAATTTGAACGTTCTGTCCGTTCTGCATTGGGGCTTTCTAGCAAGACTGCGTTCGACCCCTCTAAGTTGAGAATTAAGTATAGCCTTAGAATCTATACAAACCTGGGCTCATTTGTGGTGGGAACATCTGCGGATGTTCGTGGTGACGATGCCCGCTTTAATAATGGTGCAGCAAGGATGTTCCTGCGATGGAATCTAATGGATGGCCGCCGCCGTCATGTCGGTATTGGGGCCTATATAGCAAGCTATATGGTTCAGGTTACTTATGATGGCCGAACTGTTTTCCACAACGATTCCAATGCAGGCTATGCCACGCAGGTTTTTGGTGTTCAACGCCGTTAGCGTTTAATTTATGGAATTGTTTGAAAGAAGTATATACAGGCGTTATTTGGATATCCTGAATAGCGATGGTTTTGTTGTCGAAGCAGGCTTGAAGGAGCCCAAAGCAGTTTGCTTCGAAGATTTGCTGAACAAGTATGATGCCTTCTGCTTTGATGGATATGGAACGCTGTATAATCGCGGGGACTTTGTTTATCCAGGGGCCCGCGAGATGTTTGCAACTCTGCGAAAGGCTGGCAAACAGTTGCGCCTGATAACCAACGCAGCATCGGATGTAGATCAAGTGCTTGCACGTGATGCAGGAAAACGCGGCTTTGATTTTTCTGAAGAAGAAACTGTTTCTTCGGGAAGTTTGCTGAAGGATCTTGTCGCAGGTCTTCGCACCGGTGATTCTCAGAAAGTTCCTGCCCTCAAGCTTCGTGAAGTTTATTACATCGGTCGCGAAACCGGTAAGAACGTTCTCGCCGGCTGTGGCATTACGGCTGTGGCGCCTGACGCTTATCCCGAAGAGCCTATAGTGGCTATTTCTTCTGCCAAGGATACTCCTGAAACATACGCTCGCGCGGTGGAAATTTTGCGTCGTCCGGGAGCAATTCTTCTGGTGCTGAATTCCGATGCCTGGGCCCCAAAAATTGACGGAAGCCGTGAACCTGTTTCGGGCGCGCTGAGTGAACGTCTTCGCCTCGATTCCAAGTGCGATGCGAATAATGGGGAAGGTTGCGCTACCTATTATTTGGGAAAACCGTTTCCTGCGATTTGGAAGAAGGTTCGCGAATCTCTGCCTGCGTCGCTGTTTGGTGGGCGTGAGCCCCGCGTCTTGATGGTTGGCGACACCTTGGGCACGGATGTCCTTGGTGCGCGAGTGGCTGGCTTTGATTGCGCGTTGATTGTAGGCCGTAACCAGCCTGCTGCTGAATTGGCAGAGGATGAATCCTTTTTAGGGATTCGACCGGATTGGTACTTGGTGCCGTAAAACAAAAGACCCACCATGCGGCGGGTCTTTCGTTTCAGAACGGAAAAGCATGCAAGGTGAATCATGCAGAAATACATTTATGTATTTCTATTTGTGAGCCGCAGCTGCTGACGGCGAAGCGGAAAAAGGGTTTGCTCGTCGCTAGTCTCCCGAGCTACGCTCGGCTAGCTCCTCGCCCTACGGGCTCACGGCTAACGCCGCAAGCTCAAAAATCCTTTCCACGGGCTTCGCCCACGAAACGATTTTTGTCGAACCCTCTTCTCGGGTTCTCGACCAATTCTGTTTATAAAATAAGAGGCCCACGAATGTGGACCTCTTATTTTAAGAGCGGAAAAAGGGTCTCGAACCCTCGACATCGACCTTGGGAAGGTCGCGCTCTACCAACTGAGCTACTTCCGCGTGTTTTCATAATGTAGTAATTTTCTATCATTATGTCATAAGGTTACGGGAAAAAGTTATGAATTTGCGAAAGTTTGTCTTGATTTTGGTGGAAATGTTTTTCTTAGCCGGAACAGCCTTTGCTGAAAAATCTATGTGGCAGAAGTTCAAGGATTTCTTCAATCCTGGAGAGTCTATCGATTGCGAAGGAACCGTCTGCGATCAAATCCATAATCTTGATGAAAAAATCAGCAAGGCGGAGGGCAAGTATTCTCGCGAACGTCGTCCTGTAAATAAGGAACGCTATAAGAAGGAACTTGATAGCTTGAACGTGGTTCGCGATTCGTTGGTGGCCATCGTAAAGGAACAACAAGCTGCGGATAGTTTAAAGGCTGCCGTTTCTTCCGTTGCAGAGGCCCAGTCATCCTCTTCCCAAACGATGTCTTCTTCAGATGTGGTTGCCGTTGCCGCAGTTTGCAAGCCCGATACGGTTTTTGTTCGTGATACCATCAGGATTCATGACACTCTTTATGTGATGCTGGCGAATAAACCCGAGCCTGTGGCAAGCTCATCTTCAGCTGCCGATACGACGACAACTCCGGCCAAGTAATCATGCGGTACGAAAATATTGTTCAAGGCAAGTTCCTGTCTCGCCCAAACCGCTTCATTGCCCATGTGGAAATCGATGGCGTTGATACGGTGGTTCATGTAAAGAATACAGGGCGTTGTAAGGAACTTCTTGTTCCTGGATGTACCGTCTACCTGGAAAAATCCAGCAATCCCGCCCGCAAGACTCCTTACGACTTGATCGCTGTGGAAAAAGTCGTGACGATTTCATCTGCGGTCAAGACAATTCTAATCAACATGGACAGTCAGGCGCCCAATAAGGTTGCCGGCGAATGGATTCGTTCCCATCAGGAATTGTTTCCGGAGATTACCTTTCTAAAACCGGAATACACCTTCGGTAATTCCCGTTTTGACTTTTACGTAGAGTACAAGGGTGCAGGCCGCACTAAGGCCGCTCGCGAAAAACTTCACAAAATGTTCATCGAGGTGAAGGGCTGTACTCTGGAATTTGACGGTCATGCGAAATTCCCCGATGCACCTACGGAACGTGGCGTTAAACACCTGACAGAACTGGCGGATATTCTGCGTGAGAAACGTGCCGCAGATGATGGAACGGAATACGAATGCGGTATACTGTTTTTAATACAGATGAAGGGCTGCCACAAGTTTTCTCCCAATGTGGCAACGCACCCAGAATTTGGAACTGCATTAAAAAACGCCCAAGATGCGGGCGTTCATATTTTCGTTTATGATTGTAAGGTGACGCCGGATACCTTAATTGCCGATGCTCCCGTATCCTTGGAACTTTAATCCTGCGGCAGGGTAAAGCCTCTGCGGAAATTTTCAATGAGACAGCAGCTGATGCTGACGTCGGTTTCGTATTCGGGAATATCTTCTCGCTTCACCCATTTGGCTTCGGACAGTTCTGCTTCCTGGCGGTGGATGGTTTCGTCTCCGTCCAGTTCTGCGGTCCAGCCGGCGATTAACGAATCGCTGAATGGCCAGGGCTGACTTCCGAAGTATTTCAGGTTCTTAATCTTGACGCCGGCTTCTTCCATCACTTCGCGGTGTGCAGCCTGCTCCAGGCTTTCGCCGATTTCCACGAAGCCAGAAATCAGGAACAGTCGCGGGTTGGGATTATCGATGTTGTGAGCCATCAGCAGCTTGTCGCCATTGCGGACCGCAACGATAACCACAGGTGAAATTCGAGGGTAAACGGTGTTGCCGCACTTGGGGCAGATGATGGATCGTTCCTTGTCTCCTCGGATGGTGACGCCTCCGCATTTGCCGCAAAACTTGTTCAGGCTTTCCCAATGTGCAAGGTGTGCTGCAGTGGCTCCGCCAAGACGTTCTAGGGGAGGCATGGGGCGGAAAGCGCGATTGCCTACGAATTCGTAACCTTCGGGGGCGGTAAAGTCTTCAATGACGTGTTGCAGGAAGAAGGCTTTGTCATCAATGTTTAAAAGGTAATGTCCCTCGAATTCCTGCATACCCTTTCCCTGGATAGAAAGAACTTCTGCAATCGTGGGAAGTGCATAGCCTTCGCCAGCTTTTTTGAGTAAAGTCTTTGCTCCGTTATAAATCGAACAGTAGTCGTCCTGCCTAGGATCCTGAATCTTAAACTGGTTGTCTAAAACGTGGGGGGCAATTTCGTGAATCATATTTTATTTCTTTCCCACAATCTGGTTGCGTCCGTTATTCTTTGCCGTGTAAAGGCGCTTGTCTGCAATGGTGAGTATCTTGTCGTAGTTGGTGAATTCCGGATTGTAGCAATCTACGAAACCGCCACTGATATTGACATGCACATTAGGCTGTTCTTCAAAATGCAAGGCGGATACATTGATACGGAATTGTTCCGCCCTGACAATAGCCTTGCTGTAGTTTTCTGCACGAAGCAGCAGAATGAATTCTTCTCCGCCATAACGTACTGCCATTTCTCCTTCCTCAATGCAGGTGCTCTGAGCAAGATTTCCTATGGATGCCAAAACCTGATCTCCGAAAAGATGGCTGAAGTTGTCGTTAATGCGCTTGAAGAAGTCTACGTCGAACATAAGAAGGTAATAGCCGGCAGGGCTTACAAGCACCTTGTTTTTTATGACTTCAATGAAACTGCGTCGGTTGTAAAGGCCTGTGAGGGGGTCGTGGGACGAAAGAAAATCCAGCTTCGCAATGACTTCGTCTTTTTCTTTTCGTTCGCGGCTGTAGGTTTTCAGCAAATAGGATATGATGGTGAATATGAGAATTGCCATGAAGACGAATGAAACCGTCTGATCCACAAGCCCATCAAGAGGTTCCAATGTGGGAGATATTTCGGGGTGAAACCAGTCGTAAAAGAAAATGCCTACGTTCAGGATGACTGAATAAATCAGCATGGCGGTTCGGGTCTTGAAATTGTTGATCAGCGAAGTGACGAGTATTGCCGTTAGACAATAGAAAGGCATGCCGCTGTCAAAGGCTCCGCAGATAAAGAACATGGGAGGCACGATAAACGTGTTGATGGCAAAACACATGGCTGTGTAGCATGCTTGATTCTTGCCGGTTGCAAACGCTACTATGCCTAATATCACGAAGTATAGGGAAATCAGAGCCGTGTAGGCAATTGCCAGTCCACCTAATCCTTCGATCGCCGTAAAGATGGTGGAGGCTATGGCTGCCAAAAAGCAAAAGAAGAGAACGCCCCAGAAAAGGACGTTTTCAAAAGAACC
>JAKSIF010000050.1 GCA_024398965.1 Fibrobacter sp.
GCCGATGAAACCTCGATTCCTGCTTTTACCTTTTATCGCCATTGTGTCTGTAGTGCTGCTACAGAGCTGCGCCGTTACCCGTAAGATAACCGCCGCCGAAATTCTATCCAATACAAAGCTGGATTTCGAGTACCTTACCCTGGATTCCGTACAGATTAACGATGACCTTTTCCCAAAGACCGGCCTTCTGGCTGGAGGACTCCTCCCCAACCCCCAGGTTGTGGCCCTGGTGCAGGACTTTGCCCGTGGTATCCTCGAAAAGGAACTGGGCTACATCGACATTACCGCTGGGGTAATTGCCAAAAGCAAGGACAAGGATACCCTCTGGATCCGCGAACTGCAGGCAACCCTCAAGCTGGACACCCTCATGGAACTGCCGATTATCCTTAAGGAATCCACAAAGATGGCTCCCGGAGACAACAAGCTGCAGCTTATCACGAGGATGCCCATCGACCGACGAATCTTTAAGCTCATGGATGTAAACACCTTGAACATAAAAGGTGTACTGACCGTTGCTCTTGACATGGACGGAGAGCCCGTGATGCTAGCCTTCGATATCGACCGACCGGTGACCCACGAAGAGAAGGTACAGCTAATGGACAACGCCCGCAACAGTATCCTGAACAACATTGTCAGCAACTGGGTCGGAGCCATAGATTTTTAACATCATTTTTCTCGATTTCAACATCGTAAATACCTAGGATTTTTATGAACCGCAACTTTGTTCCCGAGAATTTCAACGTTGACGACTCCAAGCAGGTGGAGGCCCTGTTCCAGCAGCTGCTGGACGAACAGATCCCCAATTCCGCCGACGCGCTCCGCGCCTGGATCATGAAGTGGAGCGAACTTGGATCCGTACTGAGCGAAGTCAGCTGCCGCCGCTATGTGGCCATGACCGTGAATACCAAGGACGAAGTTGCCGCCAAGGCCTATGAATCCTTCGTGGAGAACGTGGACCCAATCAGCAGCGAATTCGACGACAAGCTGAACAAAAAGCTGATGGCCCATCCTGCAAAGGACGCCCTTAAGAATGAATTCGGCGTATGGTTCAAAAGCATCCAGGTTTCTTTGGACTTGTTCAGCCCCGACAACATCCCGCTGGAAACTGAAGAAGTGAAGGCAGTGCAGGCCTACCAGAAGATTACTGGTGGCATGAGCGTTGAATTCGACGGTGGCGTAAAGACCATGCAGCAGCTTTCCGCCTACCTGGAACGCACCGACCGCGACCTTCGCGAAAAAGCCTGGCGTACCATGTGGGACCGCCGCCTGCAAGACAAGGATGCTCTGGACAAGTCCTTCGACGAGCTGTTCTCCATCCGAAACAAGATTGCAAGAAACGCCCACTGCAAGGATTACATCGACTATATCTACCTGGCAAAGCGCCGTTTTGACTACACTCCCGCCCACTGCCGCGACTTCCATGAATGCGTAGAAAAACTGGTATTGCCTCTGCTCAAGGAAATCTACAAGAAGCGCGCCGCCAAGATGGGACTTGAAAAGCTCCGTCCCTGGGATTTAGCAGTGGACCCGCTGAACCGCGCTCCCCTTACCCCGTACCAGAGTGGCGAAGAACTGATCGAGAAGGTGGACCAGATTTTTGAAAGCATCCACCCCCAGGCCGGCAAGTGGGCCCGCCAGATGCAGGCGCAGAAACTTATCGATCCGGATTCCCGACTGGGCAAGGCTCCCGGCGGATACCAGATCGGTTTTGACGAAAGCCGCCTCCCCTTCATCTTCATGAACTCCGCCAAGACGGACCGCGACATCTATACTCTGCTCCACGAATCCGGACATTCATTCCATCAGTTTGCACTTGCAAACCAGCCTATCCTCGCCTACCGAGACGTTCCTTCTGAGTTTGCAGAAGTGGCCAGCATGAGCATGGAGCTGATCGGCATGAGCAACCTGAAGCCCTTCTACGGAAACGACATTGCCTCTGCAGCCCGCAGCGCCGAAGGTGAACTTGAAGATGTAATCTGGCTGTTCCCCTGGGTTGCAAGCATCGACAGCTTCCAGCACGAACTTTACAGCCGCCCGAACCACACGGCCAAGGACCGCGAAGAAATCTGGCTCAAGATCATGGACCGCTATGACGCCGGCGTAGATTACTCCGGCCTGGAAAATGTCAAGGCAAACTTCTGGCAGAAGCAACTTCATTTGTTCGAATGCCCGTTCTACTACATCGAATACGGCATCGCCCAGCTGGGAGCCCTACAGGTCTGGGCAAACTTCAAGAAGGACCCGCAAAAGGCAATCGACGACCTGTTCAAGGCAGAAAGCCTGGGTTACAGCGTGTCTGTGCCCAAGATGTTCGAGACCGCAAACATCAAGTTCGACTTTACGGCAAAGACCATTGAACCCCTGATGCAAACCGTCTGGGATGAACTAAGCAAGTTCTAGCAACATTGGTACAACGCCGAACGTCATTCTGTAGGGAGCATCGCGACCGAATTTATCGAAGATCCAACAACAGAGGTTCGTAGCCCAACGTCATTCTGGAGGGAGCATCGCGACCGAATTTATCGAAGTTCCAACAACAGAGGTTCGTAGTCAAACGTCATTCTGGAGGGAGCGTCGCGACCGAATTTATCGAAGTTCCAACAACAGAGGTTCGTAGTCAAACGTCATTCTGGAGGGAGCGTCGCGACCGATAGAATCCAAAGCGTATTTTTTTTAGAAAAAATGCATTTTTTGTAGAAAAATACGCAAAATACCTTGACAAGCACCAAATTTAATTATATATTTGGCGCACATCCTTGGAGGGATGGCCGAGTGGTTGAAGGCGCACGCTTGGAAAGCGTGTTTACTTTACGGTAACGAGGGTTCGAATCCCTCTCCCTCTTCTAAACAAAACTTCTGAAATGTTTTGAACAAAGCATTTCAGATTTTTTCGTAAAGAAAACAACCTTAACTAGAGGTACATAAATGGCAGACGATCAGAGAGTTTATCTTGACGACATTTACGCAAGTGAAGAATGTCAGGGCTCTGTCTTCCGCGCAGTTGTTATGATGGCTCAGGAAGCTCGCTTCATCAACAAGCAGGCCGGTCAGGGTTACATCCAGCTGAACAAGAAGCCCACTACCATCGCAATGTACAAGTTCAAGGAAGGCAAGCTCTCCATTTCCGAAAAGAAGGCTGGCGAAGCTGATGCAGCAATCGAAGCCGCCGACGAAATCGAAATGACAGCAGAAAACGCAGCACAGGTCACCGCCGCTGCAGACGACGCCTTCGGCGAATAATCTCTAGCCAAACGGTTCAGAAATTGAGACGATCCTTCGGGGTCGTCTTTTTTTGTAATTGAAGCGATCCTTCGGGATCGCCTTTTTTGTTTAAGGCAAAAAGAAAACCGCCGGTCTGGAGGGACCGACGGCTTTATGTGTGTTCTATGTATGAAACTTAGGGGCTAGACCTGGGCTTCCTTCACGCGGAAAGCTTCGGGATAGGCTGCGGCAGCGCAAGCGTCGCAGAGCATGCGCCTACGTGCGTCGGCCGCAGTTGCAACGCGGATCTGCGTAGAGCAGTGAGCGCACTTTGCCAGGTAAACCACGGCCAGGCTGTTCTCGGGAGCGGCAACCTTGACGTTGTCGTCTTCGCCCTGGCGGCGAACCGTGTTACGGTACACCACCATGCCATCGGCCTTCTGGACCATTTCACGAATCAGGCTGCAGTTGAAGCTGCGACCCTTGCGGTTCTTCATGCGTACGGTAAACACGCTCTGGTCTACCGCGGCCGCCTGCTTTTGCCAATCTGCGGCATGGCGGTACAGGTCCGTAATGTAATGCCAGGTAATTTCGGATTCTTCGAAACCGAACATACGGCAGAAACGCTTGTTTGCACCAAGCAGACGGCCATGTTCGTTAACCTCGAAGTATGCCAAGTCTACGGTGTTCTTTTCGATGGTGATCATAATGCACCTCCTCTAAGATAGTACCGGTACAGTACATCGGCTGAAGTTATTGCTTTCGCACCCAATCGCACATCATCCAGCTTAAGAGCTACGTCTTCTTTACCAAAGAAAATCGGTTCGTCGGAAGATTCCAACTGCTTTACGGAAATCTCGGCCTGGTTGTCAAGTTTGCCGTTCAGGTAGATCTGCAAAGCGCCTTCGGACCATACAACCACAACGTGGGTCCATTCATTGAATTCTACAGCAGTCTTGGCTACAACCGCATTGGCGCAGCTAAGGGAATCGCCGGAACCGTCGGCCAGGAAGAATGCCAGGCTGGGCTTGTCGGCACCGCATTCACCGTTAACGACAGCCAGGCTAAAGACATCGCGATCGTCGGAATCGCCAAAGCCAAGCTTGCCCACGATGTTCTTGCGGTAGGAACCCTTGCCCACCAGGGAATCAATCTTCAGGACCGCTTCAAGAGTCATTTCGGTCAAGCTGTCCAGGGCGCCGTGGTCGTTCTCAATAACGCCGAACTGGCTTGCGGAACCAAGGGAAAGAGCCTTGCCGGAAACGCCTTCGCTCATCTTCTTCACGTCGTAAAGAAGGATCGCCTCGGTACGGCCGCGGGCGTCTGCAGTGGTAGCAAGGTCGCCACTGGCAGAAATGTAGTCCATGGGCCACCAGCTCACAAGGCCATATTCGGAAGACAGCGGCATAAGGATTTCGCTATTGCGACTGTCTGCAAACTGATCAAGCAATCCAGATTCAACGCCAGTCTGTTCACCGGCAACAGAGTTCAGCAAATCCATGGGAATAGGACCGCTGACAGAGCCGGACTTTCCGGAAAGTTGCAGCATGTAGTTGGCAGTGAGGTAGCGGGCCGGATCCGGGGACTGTGCCACGATGGCGTAGGAGCCCACAGGAATCTGCTCGAACTTGAACTTGCCCAGAGAATCGGTCTGGGTCTTCCAGCCGGAACCGGGCAGATAAACCTCGATACCGCTCAGGCTTTCCGCATCCAAAACCACACAGCCTTCGAAGCTTGCTGTCTCGGTAAGGGCAGCCTCGATTTCCTGGTTCTTGCCTTCGTAATTGATGGTGGCGTAGAACGCCAGGGAATCAGCGCTGGCGGAAATGCCATACACGCCCTGACGAAGCAACGGGAATGCAAACTTGCCTTCGGAAGACGTGGTATCCTCGAAAGCGATGGAATCAATCTTGGTATGGCGAGCAAGGACGCGGGCGTTGACCACCGGCTTACCCTTGGCATCGACCAGGATACCGGCCACCGTATTGGTCTCTTCGCTGACACCGCCCGCAACATTATTGTCGCTGGAGCAGGCGTAGAAAGCGGCAACCGCCAAAACGGAACCGGCAAAAAACTTTACGCAAGTATTCAGGGAGAACAAACGGAACTTATTCTGCATATTCTCCCCCTTCGGCAGCGGCAACCTGCTTGGTCAGCGGGAACAGCTGCACATTCAAACGGTAAACACGTTCGTTGCCGGAGTCTTCCATGACAATGGAACTGACACGGCGTCTGAAATCGGCAATTTCCTTCGCGATCTTGGCGAAGGCGTCTTCGGAAATACCGATGGTAAGACCGGAGATATCGCGTTCGTCGACAGGAACCTGGTCCAGGGACTGGACTGCCAGCTCACCCATCTGACGATGCATTTCACGGATAGCGAGACTTGCCACTTCTAGGCTACCCGTGGTAATGGACTTGTTGCCCTGCTTGAATTCGCCCTGCTCACCCTTTTCGAGGAGGCCGGTCTTCTGCAGGAGCTTAAGGGACTTCTTGACCTTGGCGGTATCGGCATCGAACATGACCTGTTCTGCCATCTTGGCGGGAGTGGCACCGTTCATGAGGGGAGCAACTTCGCGGATAACCGGATTGAGCCAGCTTTCGTAATAATCGTACTGGTCCTCGCCCACCACGGCGGTCTCGTTGTCCTTGGCCAGCTTGCGCATTTCGGCGAAGGCCTGCTTCTTTGCGGCAGAATCCTTCTCCTGGTTGAAACTGACCAGAAGCCTAAAGTACTGGAGGTCTACACCTACAAGGCCGATGGCGGAAGCCACACGTTCTACACCAGCTTCGCTGAGGTTAGCCTTGCCGTCGCAGACCAACTTTAAAAACACCGGGGAGGAATAACCAGCAGCCTTGGCAAAATCGCGCCAGGTAAAACCACTGCGGTCCTTGCGTTCCGCATAGTAGTCGCGCACGAAGATGCGAAAATTGTTGTATTCCATCACGGGTTTCATACATCCATAATATACATACTTGTATCTTGAAAGTCAACCAATTTATGATACAAAAACAAAGTTTTTAATTAAAAATCATCATTTTACGTACAATTAATTCCAAAAATCGCAGAAAATTAAGATACAAGGATACGGAAACACGTGACAAAACAGGCATAAAAATGCTATCTTTGCGCCTAGGGACGGACCTAGATATGGATAACGAACTGAAGAATCCCGAAAGCGGGATCAATAATGACGAAGCCGAAAAGGCAAAAATCGCGAGAATCAAGAGAATGCGTGGCTGGCTAGGCGTAAAAAGCGCCGGCATATCAGGCGGTCACGCCGACAGCTTCGAACCTCTCCTGCCCGGCGAAGGCCATTCCGGCTGGAACAGATAGTCCCTGCGCAGCATATAAAGCATGTAAAAAGTCCCGCGGAAAAACCGCAAGACTTTTTGATTTAAGCTCTAGTGGCTATTAGTCAAGATCCTTGACGACCATGATACCGCTGCGTTCGGTCTTGGGATACTGACGCATGCCTTCACCGCCCTTACCCTTGTCCAATACTTCAAGGAGCTCGCCCTTGGTGGAATAGAGATGAAGTTCCCACGGGCCGTTGGGCGCATTGAAGTAACCGGAGTTCTTCTGCACATTGCGCTGGAAGGTTCGGTTAAGACGGTCTGCAACACTGCGGGCCTGCACCAGGCTGATATCGGAAAGCATCCAGGAGATAGGAACGCCACCCATGTCGAAAATCAGCAAGGCGTCGTTATCGGTGTCTTCCTTCATGGTGAACTTCCAGCTGAAGTTCTGCCAGCTGGTACTAAGGTCAAGAATTCGGCCGTTTGCGTAGGGCGTATATTCCTCGCAGTCCTTCTTGATGTTCACATTCAAGGTACGGGGCTTGTCGGCCTTGGCGCGCATGCTGAAAACGTAGGTCACACCGTTACGCAGGGGGAAATGCTGCTTGAACTGCAGATTCCAGGATTCCTTGCCGCCCTTCTTGATATCAAACTTGGCGACACCATCCTGAACCTTGACCTCGGCCTGACCACCCCAGAAGTCGGTTACCCAGCCACTGAGTTGCTCTTCGGAGGAGAAATTACCATTCTGGATGATGTTTGCACCGGTGGAAAGAGAACCTGTGTTATAATCCTTGTTCTGGATAAAGTTGGGAATGATACTTGTATTCTGGATGCCGTTGGGACTATCCAGGCAGATTTCCTTACCCCAGCTGACCAGGGTATTGACAGAACCGTGGACGGTCATATCCATTTCGGGACTGTCGAAGTTGCCCGGACCCCAGCTCCAAGCGAGCCAGCCGATATCAAGACGTTCGGCTTCGGACATAATGAACTTGTATGGAATGGCCTTGACGCCACCCACAGCCACCGGAGCGAATTCACCGATAACCAGGGGAAGCTTGAGTTCTACAGATTTCTCGAGAGTGCCGCGAACGCGATCTTCAACTGTGGCGTAGCCGGTCTTTTCGGCATCGTGACGTTCGGAAGGCCACCACATGTGAATGGAGAACAGCAAGTTATGTTCCGGATCGGCCTGCAACAGACGGGGGCCGACCTCCAGAAGATTCTTTTCGCTCTGACCCCACATATCAGCGTCGATCATGATAGGAACGCGGATATTGGCGGCACGCATGCGGGTAACAATCAGGGAGTAGACATCAAAGAACTCAGAAGGATCCTGTTCTTCGGCACCAGGCTCATTACCGATATTGATAATCAGGTACTGCTGGTGATTGAAGATCATCTGCAAGGTTTCTTCGCGAGTCCAGAATTCCAATGCTTCGTGGAGACGGTCCCAGTTGCCCGTGGTATCGTGAATTTCGGGAATGGGAATCATACCGTTGGTGATGCATTCAGTAATGATATGGTCCAGGTCGCTGATACGGCCTCGGGTGTTCCACACGATTCGGACGCAGTTTGCACCGGTCTTTGCAATTTCAGGAATGGTCTTTCCTTCGCGATCAGTCCAGATGAACATGTGGTTGATGCCGCGAAGAACGACCTTTTCGTTGTCCTTGCTGTAAAGGAATCTATCTTGAACAAAGAAGCCGGGTTTTACAGACGTCAAATTCATGAATGCGTACTCCACTTTTTACACTGTAAAGATATAATTATTTGGCTAGAATAACCATAATAAACATAAAATTACGCAAGTACTCGTTGTGAAGCATTCATCTTCGCCACTTCGGACGGAAGAGCCACTGCAAAAGGTTGATTTTGGGGCTTCTGGAGACTCGTTTGAGGTTGCCGGGACCGCGACATGCCGCCCAGTCCGGAGGCCGCCATGCCAATTCCGGAGGCCGCCAGGCTCTGAGGGCCGTTGCGTTCAGTCAGATGTTTCCAGTAACGTACAGGCAGACACCGCCTGAGGAGCTTAGGATTTTCTCGTTCCTTGATGGCTATGACATTGTAGTAGTCCCGCCATAGCTGAGAAAGTTCGTCGGGCGGCATGCCTGCCCTGACTGCCTCTATGCTGGGGACGGTTACCATCTGGGCGGAACGCCCGTCGTAATAGACCCCGTAGTCACGCTTGGAATCGTAAATTGCCCAGCGCTCGTTGGCGAAACGACCGCGGAAGTGGGCGGTCATCAGCTCCACTATGTCGTACTTGGGCTCGATTTCGGCAAAGTAGGTTCCGTCGGAAAGCTTATCGAACCGAACCATCCCCAGCATGTCGCCCGCTTCGCGGCGGACCGACTGGGCAATCATATACAGCGGAAGCATTTCCTTGGACGTCGGATTCTTGGCGTAATTAGGGTCGATGCCAGCGAAAAGCTTGCGGAGGTAGGCCAACATCTTCATCTCGATGCCGGCTTCCTCCGAACGGAAGACAATGTTGAGCAAGTTAAGGATCTCGACCCCGGCCGCGTTGACGATAGCCCGCTTAAGCCTGCGGGCCGATTCATCGGAAGTTTCTACCTTAAACGGCTGCATGAACAAGTCCGTTGCCTGGGCCTGCGCGCGGTCTGGAAGGATTTCACCCACCTGCAGACGCTGTCGATAAACCTCGAAGACAACGCTGAGGAAACCGTCAAAAGTTGAATCATACGTAATAGAAAGCATAATATTTCATTATCCCGCTGGTTATTGGCCGTAGGAATCCTAGGCAATCAGGTTCAAAGGTTGGCTGAACAAGTCCAGCTGAATAGGTTTGTTTTGCTGCACAAGCAAGGGGCGCACCATCTCGGGATAAAGCCGTCGCAAGTACGCAGGCGTATCGGGATGGTAAATGAAGTACTTGGCGCGCTTCATGGCCACACCCATCTTTTTCAGGTCGTCCAACCGTATTTTGCCATACCGCCGGCCCGAGGCAATCAGTCTTGCCGACTTTACGCCGATTCCAGGCACCCGTAGGAGCATTTCGTAATCCGCCGTCTGGATGTCAATGGGGAAAAACTCAGGATGCCGCAAGGCCCAGGCCACTTTCGGGTCCAGTTCCAGATCCAAATTCGGATGGTCCTTGTCAAGAATCTCGTCGTAATTGAACTTGTAGAATCGCATCAGCCAGTCGGCCTGGTACAGCCTGTGTTCGCGAACCAGCGGGGGCTTTGTAGTAATGACAGGCAAACGCTTGTCGGCATTGATGGGAACATAGCCCGAAAAGTAGACTCGTTTCATCTGCTGTTGCTTGTAAAATCCGTTGGAAAGCGTTAAAATCTGGAAATCGGTCTCCCCCGACGCCCCCACAATCATCTGGGTGCTCTGCCCCGCAGGCAGGAACCGCGGAGAATATCGGGAAAAGTTACCGCCGGCGTTATATTCAATCTTTCGCTCCGCCAGATAGTTCATGGGGCGGTATATGGATTCATGGTTCTTTTCGGGCGCCAGGTATTGTAGCGCCTTGTCCGACGGGATTTCGATATTCACGCTGCTGCGGTCTGCATAAAGCCCCGCCTCGTGAAGCAGCCGGGACGACGCTCCGGGAATGCTCTTGAGATGGATGTAACCGCCGAACTTGTGGACGGTACGTAACTCCTTTGCCACCTTGATCAAAAGTTCCATCGTGTAGTCGGGAGTGCCTACCACCGCGGAACTGAGAAACAGCCCCTCGATATAGTTACGGCGGTAAAATTCCAAGGTCAGGTTGATCAGTTCCTTAGGCGTGAACGTGGCCCTGGGGATATCGTTACTGCGACGATTAACACAATAGGCACAATCATACTTGCAGGCATTGCTCAGGAGCACCTTCAAAAGTGAAATACAGCGCCCGTCGGCAGCCCATGTATGGCAAATACCTGCACTGCAGGCGTTCCCCAACCCGCCCTTTGGAGATTGGCGATTGGAACCGCTAGACGAGCAAGATACGTCATACTTGGCGGAATCAGCCAAAATGTTCAATTTTTCACGAATATCCACGAATCGCCCACGCTAAAACTGATTTTTTGCACACTTGTTCTTTTGTTCACTACACAATATAAAACTTACTGCTCAAAAAGGCAAGTGCCGTTGGTGAAAAAAATTTTCGTATTTCGCATCGCGCAAAATACAGTCGATACACTTATGATACTTAGTCATTCCATCATCTTGTGCAAAAACATTCTTGTTTTTAACTTTCATATCGGTGTATAAAAGGAGCTGAACATGAATCTTAAAAAGTCTCTCGCTGTGGTTGCTGTTGCCGCCGCAGCTGTATGTGCCAAGGATTATTCCGGCGCTGAACTTTACACCCTCGACGAATACATGTACGGCAAGTACGAAGCCCGTATGTACATGGGTGCTACTTCCGGAACCATCAGTTCCATGTTCCTCTACCACAACGGCTCTGAAACCGGCGAAGGCCCCTGGGTCGAAGTTGATATCGAAGTCCTGGGCAAGAATCCCAGCAGTTTCCAGTCCAATATCATTACTGGTAGAGCTGGCGCTCAGGTCACAAGCGAAAAGCATCATTCCGTAAGCCCCGCTGCAAACGCAGGTTTCCACACCTACGGCATCGAATGGACTCCCAACTACGTCCGTTGGACTGTAGACGGCGTCGAAGTCCGTAAGACAGTAGGCGGCCAGGTTTCCGATCTTAAGCTTACTCAGGGCCTTCGCTTTAATCTCTGGTCCAGCGAGGATCCGGGTTGGGTGGGCGCATTCAACGACAACAACCTCCCCATCTTCCAGTTCATCAACTGGGTGAAGGCCTATAAGTACACTCCGGGCCAGGGCGAAAACGGATCCGACTTTACCCTGGACTGGACAGACAATTTTGATACTTTTGACGGCAGCCGCTGGGGCAAGGGCAACTGGACCTTCGACGGCAACCGCGTTGACCTTACCGAAAACAACATCTATTCCAAGGATGGCATGCTGATTCTCGCCCTCACCAAGAAGGGCCAGGAAATGTTCAACGGCCAGGTTCCCAAGGACAATGAAGTGCTCCCCCAGAGCTCCAGCAGTTCCCAGGTGCAGCCTCAGTCCTCCTCCAGTAGCCAGCAGAACCCTTGGCAGCCCCAGTCCTCCTCTAGCAGCAATCCCTGGGTTGATGTTCAGCCCGTTTCATCCAGTTCCCGGGTTACTGATCTTGAAATCAACCCGAACCTGCCGACGGAAGGTCCTGCCGATCCCATCGAAATTACCGATCCTCTCCAGCCCTTTGATCCGGCAGCCATCAAGCAGAACCGCGACATCAAGCTCCAAAAGAAGAGCCGCGGTACTGTGAACGCCAAGGGCGAACGAGTGAACAAGGCTAACGCAAGCCGTTACCGCGTGGACTTTGAACTTTAATCAGGAATTAAGCCTATTATGAACTTCAAGAAATCACTCTCCATTCTGGCCATGGCCACCGCCGCCGTATGCGCCAAGGATTACTCCGGCGCAGAACTCTATACCTCCGAAACCTGGATGTATGGCAAGTTCGAGGCCCGCATGCAGATGGCAGTTGGTTCCGGAACCGTCAGCTCCATGTTCCTCTACCACAACGACTCCTACCTGGGATGCGATGAACCCTGGGTGGAAGTGGATATCGAAGTTCTTGGCAAGAATCCCAACGAATTCCAGTCCAACATTATTACCGGCAACGGCCCTAACGACGGCTGCGCCGACAAAAAATCCTACAGCGAGCAGCTCCATCCCATGAGCCCCGCCGTAGACAAGGTTTACCATACCTACGGCCTGGAATGGACTCCGGATTACGTCAGC
This sequence comes from Fibrobacter sp., assembly GCA_024398965.1. Classification (NCBI taxonomy): domain Bacteria; kingdom Pseudomonadati; phylum Fibrobacterota; class Fibrobacteria; order Fibrobacterales; family Fibrobacteraceae; genus Fibrobacter; species Fibrobacter sp. Next base: position 12,286 of record JAKSIF010000050.1, read on the forward strand.
TGGATTATCGACGGCGTTGAAGTCCGCAGAACCAAGAAGGGCGAACTGAACAAGGACGGCCGCGACCAGGTCGCAGACCTTGGCCTTAGGGAACAGGGTCTCCGCTTTAACCTGTGGGCCTCCGAGGAACCGGCATGGGTCGGCCCCTGGGATGACGCCATCCTTCCCGTTAACCAGTACATCAACTGGGTCAAGGTTTACAAGTACACCCCGGGCGCAGGCGAAGACGGTACCGACTTTACCCTGGACTGGGTGGACGACTTCGATACAGAAGATGTCTACCGCTGGGGCTACGGCAACTGGACCTTTGACGGCAACCGCGTTGACCTTTCCATCTTCAACGCCACCGTATTGCAGGGCTCCATGGTTCTTTCCCTGACCAAGGCTGGCGAAGAAGGCTTTAATGGAACTGTTCCCGCCGACGGCGACACCCCCAATTCCATCGGCAAGATTGGTCCTAACGTAAGACGCGGCCATATGCAGATGAACACATTCAACGCCAAGGGTGAACGCGTAAACAAGGCTCATGCAAGCCGTTGCCGTGTAGACTTTAACCTCTAGTTAAAAGAATCTCCAACCCCAAACAACCCAGCCTGTGCGGCCTCCGTCGCACAGGCTTTTTTTGTCAATCTGTATCCATTGTACAGCAAAATTCGATCATTTTGTTATTTTTTTAACGTGAAAGACCGAATTATACGACAGCTTCTGAATACACCCCACAAGGATGGCGATAGACTTCCTTCTGTTCGTTCCATGATCGAAGCCTACGGAGCCAGTTCCGGAACAGTCCAGGCTGTACTGAAAACTTTGGCCGAAAGTTCCATGATTTGCAAAATCCAGGGCAAGGGCTGCTTCTGGGGCAAGGATCCCACCTTGACGGCGGTTCCAGAAATCAGGCTATCCACCATGGAAAAACTGAACAGGGATTTTGACCAGGATTTCAAGCAAGGGTTCCTAAAGCCCAGCACTCCCCTACCCCAAGGCAAGGAACTTTCTGCCCGTTACAATGTTTCGCAAAACACCCTTCGAAAATTTCTAGAAAACAAGGTGAACCAGGGTCTCCTGGCAAAACAGGGGCGACAGTATTTCTTCTATAACCGACGTAAAGCCGAGAACAAGGAAAACCTTAGCGAACTCATCTTTGTAACCCGTTGCAATAGCTGGGGCGGCTTTACCGCCGAAAGTGAACGAGAACTGGATTTTTTGCGACTGGTGTACAAGACTGCTGGCGCAAACAGGTACAAGCTTACCTTGTTCGGCATCAACGACGCTACAGGCGAACTGATCGACCGTAACGGAAATCCTTGCAAGCTGTCAGAACATCCTAACGCCGTTGGAGCAATCCTTTCGACCCTACTGGTGCAGAAGTTCCACCCCCTGCTGAACTTCTTTGCCAGCGTAAAATTTCCTGTGGCCGTATGGTGGGAACATCCCGAAGAGAACGTTCCTAGAAGTTTCTTGAAAAAGCCGAACTGGACTTTCTTCAACTCCACCTTCGGTAAGAAACCTGGCGTGGAAATGGGACGATTCCTGAAGAAGAACGGGATCCTTGAAATCAATTACATTTCGCCCTTCCACAACAGTTCCTGGTCCAAGGATAGACTTGCAGGATTGCTGGACGCTGGCCTCACTGTACACGCCTATGTTGATGACGAATTCGCCAGCCCCTGGGACTATAAGCAGATTGCCCGCAAGAAGGTTGAAAAACATTCTGTAGAAATTTTTGCCAGAACCTTGATCCGCGAAAAATTGGAATCACTAACGACTCAGGCCAAGGAAGACGGAAGCATTCTACCGTGTGTATGCGTTAACGACGAAGTGGCCGGTATCCTGCTAGAGATGGGCGATAACGAATTAACGGAACAGCTCATCGCCTTCGACAACTCCATGGAAAGCTACCTGCAAAGAATTCCGTCCTTTGACTTCAATACCGAAGCGCTCATCGAGCACATCTTCTATTACCTGAGCAATCCATCAGCCTTTGGCGATAAAAAGAAAATCCACCACATTTTAGGAAATGTTGTTGAAAAATAGCGAAACAATTCCGCAAAAACAAAGGCCCCAAAAAGGGGCCTTCATTTTTCAACAACATTTCCATTTATGAATTATTAAGTACGAATTATGAGAATAATAGTCGCGGCTATACAACACTTAGAGCTCCGCTCTTTAGTGGCTGTTATCCACTTTGTGGAGAAGCCGCCTAACTAAGTCTCATAATTCATACATCGTAATTCATAATTGACTTTGATCTAGACAAAAACAAGTTTACTTGTTTTTGTTGACGATCAAAGTCTTTGCCTTGAAGGTCTTGCGATCGATGACCTTGACCATCAGGGAAACCTTGTTATCCTTGTCCAGGGCGTTCCAGTACTTCTTCAGGTTTTCTTCGGCAGAGTCAAAGATGGGCATGAGCTTCGGAGAACCTTCGAAGGAAGGAATGGGCTTACCGTCGGTGACGTAAGTGCTGATGAAGTGACCAAGACCCGGCAGAGCCTTTTCGAATTCAAAAGTAGCACGTTCGCAGCCAGCGTCTTCGCAGTTGTTGCGGGACTTCAGGATGCTTAACTTGTACAAAGCCGGCTGTGCGTTCTTGTAGTGGATACCGGAAATACGCGGGGTGAAGTTGGGAGCGTCGTCTTCGTACTGACGGGTTGCGAGAGCACTTTCGAAGGTGCCGCCCAGCTTGATGGCGTCATAGATGGTATCGGTCTGGTCGCCGTTGGTAATGATCTGCACGTCGGCAGTGTGGCGAGCCGGATAGTAGATGATGAGGTGCGGGTCGGTGAGCTTGGATTCGTCGAAAGCCTTGGTCTTCATGAAGCCAGTCTTTGCTTCCATTTCGAACACACGGTTACGGCTATTCACGCTGCGGCCCATGATCCAGTAGACCTGCACGAAGGACTTGCCATCGGGGCTAGTGCCGAGGACGATGCCACGACCAGGATACGGGTTCTTGGCGAGAGCCTTGAA
>JAKSIF010000051.1 GCA_024398965.1 Fibrobacter sp.
ATGTCAACCGTCAAATCCAGCAAGTCAAGGTATTCACGAATTTCCCGTACATGGTCCTGGGAAATAGCGACTCCCATCTCCTGACGATTTTTCACATCAAGACTTTTCATCAACCGTGCGGTAACCTTCACCACATCCACCCGATCCAAAATGTCCGTAGGGCGGAACCTGTCCCTGCGCAAATTCTTCGCCGACAAGCTCAAATCACTTGAGCGAAAATCACGGGTCAGCACATCCAAGGTAAAACGATGATTGATGTCTTCTACAATGCGGTTGATGGCATTGGTCAGCTCACCCGCCTCGTACAGAGATTTCAACGAACGAAAGTGGCCTTCGTACTGGTAGCACTTCAGGGAATGCTGAATGTTCTTCGCGATGGCGCTGTCCACATACTCATTGGCGCTCTTCACATTCGCAAAAGTAAAACGGTCCTTATTGTATTCACGGCCGCCCATGCTCATGGTACCGCCGTATTGAATGTACTCGTCAATACCATTCAAGCCAAGAACACGCTCAAATTCGCGATACGGAATAAATGTGGTATGCAACATTTCCGCACGGTCGTAAAGCTGTTCATCCTCGGAAAAAACAAAACCCAGAGAGTCTGTACCCGAAAGAACAATTTTCATGCCGCAGGAAGCGAACACATCTGCAAACAGGGCCGCCCCCTCGATGAAATCAGCGAGCATCGTCACCTCATCGATGAACACATACTTGAAGCCCGCACCTTCCAGAATTTTAAGATCAGCATTCAGGTCCGCAAGACTGTTCCTTGAATTCACCTGGACAAAAGCCGCCTTCGCCAGGTCCCCAGGCGCCATCTCCCCAAACAGCTGGCGAATCAAAGTTGTCTTACCCGTGCGACGAAGCCCATACAGAATGAAAACACGGTCATTGCCAGGGCCATAAATGTAATCACGCAGACGTTCAAAGCCATCGCGCTTTTTCCACTGCAGAACATTGGCCGAAAAATTCTTCAGGGTGACGCCAAGCTTCACATCCGTCTTGAACGACTGTCCCGCCACTCCATTCATCCCGGCAACAAGGACTCCATCCGCGAAATAAGCAGCCCCATTATCGCGAAGCAACAAGCCATTCGTAAGCGACGCGGCAACCGACTTCGCCGCCTTGCGTTGTTCAATCTCTGCCAAAAGCGCCGACAGTTCCTCATCCTTCACGCGGCGGGAACGCTGCTTGCCATCTTCCATCCACTGGTAATACGCATAACGCTTACCGTTGATAGTCTTGTAGGTGATTCCGCCGATGCTCTTCGTCATAATATTCCGCCCTTTTGCACTTTATCGCGTTTTAACTTAAAATTTAACTTATTAAGTTAAAAGAAGCAAGTAAGACAATTGAACTTCCAAAAAATTCAAATAAATCAACTCACAAAGGGATTTTTTCCATTCTCATTCATTTTTTGTCAACTGCGACTTATTTTTACTCTATATAGAGATTAGAGGTAAGAAAATGAAAATTGTTTTTGTGAATATCCCCATGAAAAAGGCATCTGATCCTAAACATTACCCTGTGGATGGAAATAGCGAAATTGAATACGAGGGCAACGTACGTTTCCCCATTAACGCCGTATTGGCAAAAAGCCTTAAAAAGGGAGAATCCGTAAAAATTGTAAAGTTCATCACCAAAGATTCCAAGAATAATTACCTTGAAAACTCAAGATTTTTTAATGAGGAACTGGATCTGTTGAACCAAGGCATTGGCGCGAATATCAAATACAACGAAATCATCGAAGAATATTCCGAAGATCTTCGCACCCATGAAAATCGATTCAGGAAGCTTATTAACGAACTAGAAGACGGCGCAGACATCCTTGTGGATATCACCTATGGGCAAAAGACTCTACCCATCCTGCTCTTTTCTACCCTGTCCTTTGCGGAGAAATTCTATAACGCAAACATCCAGAACATTATTTACGGCAAGATCAACTACGATTCCGACAACAATATCATCGATGGATCCCAGAAGATCTATGACATTACCTCCCTGTACTATTTGAATACGCTTACCGCATCCATGGAAGCTCCGAACGGAGAAACCGCAAAGAAAATGATTGACAATTTCTTTGAGATGTAGCCATGAACGAAAAGGAATTGAGCATATTGCAGAAACTTGAGGAGCTCTGTAGAGAATACCAATCTCTACAGAATCGCCCTGATATGGATTCCAGAAGGTATACCATAAGAAACCTCATTGCGACACTTGCATTCAGAAATTATTGTCCCCTTTACTGGATGCAGGATGATATTAAAAATGCCGGATGGGAAATAACTAAGACTATTCTCTCCGTAATCAACAATTTTGATTTTAAAAAAGCCGAATTTTCTCACTACCTGAACAGTGCATTAAAAAACGCAATTTTAAAAGGCCGACAAAATGCTGTCGTAGGGGATTCCGAACAGCTCAAAACCATTCGAAAGGAAACTGTCGCAGACAGTGAAACCATCCTCAGTAATAAGGCGACTCCAACCATTATTGCAAATCCTAACAAAATAGACGAATGCGTATTAGATACCATTAATAGTAAATGGTACAAGGAAAATGAGAGGCACAAACCATTCCTCTCTCTTTATCTGAATTCCATCTTCTGTGAATTGGATAATTATGGGGATTTATGCAATAAGTACGAATGCTTGTCTGCAACATGCAAGGAGTTCTCTCCAAGCATGCAGCAACAAGAAATGGCCGCTCGTTACGGTTTTGAAAAAACGAATGCTAGCAAAATTATAGCCAGATTCAAGGCCAAAATGCCTCAAATCCAAACGAAGAAAAAACACACAAACCAACGAATATATTTTTAATAAAAATATATATCTTACACAACAAAGGAGAAAAGAAATGGGATTGAATAGTTTTGTGGCTCAAGATATGCGCCCGTTGCCGATTTTTGTGCTTGCCGACGTTTCTGGCAGCATGAGTGGGGCAAAGATTAATGAGTTGAACTTAGCCCTGAGAGACATGGTGTCCGCCTTGAACGGTGTAGAAGATGTCCGTGGTAAGTTTCAGCTTTCTGTAATTACTTTTGGTGACCAGAAAGTGGATGTTGTGCAGCCCTTGGCCGATGTGGGTGAAGTTGATTTGCCCGAACTGGTTGCCAATGGGGGCACTCCCATGGGCGCCGCCTTTGAAAAGCTGGCCCTTATGCTCGAAGATCGCGAAGTGGTGTCTTCTCGCGCCTATGCTCCTACAGTTGTGTTGATCAGCGACGGTATGCCCACCGATTACAATGGTGGCAAGAATTACTCGAACTGGGAACCTTTGGCTATGCTCCACTCCGGCCCTCGTGCAGCCAAGTGCCAGCGCCTGGCCATGGGTATTGGTGATGATGCCGACATGGATATGCTCAGGGCTTTTGTGAACAACCCCGCCATTCCGGTAATTAAGGCTAGTGGAGCAAAGGGTATTGCCAGCTTCTTCCGCTGGGTAACCATGTCCACTATCGCTCGTGTTACTAGCACAACTCCCAACAGTACTTCTGTGGTGGCTCCCACTTCCTTGATGGACGATGAGGACATCACCATATGATGGTTCGTGAATCAAGAAAGGAAAATTATTCCTTTGCAGCCTTGTCCGAGGCTGGCGCCTCTCATCAAGATCTTTCGCTGCCGAACCAGGATTCGGTTGCCTTCGCAGAAGCGGATGGTGACTATGTGGTGGTGGCCTCTGATGGGGTTGGTTCCTGCAAGTTGGCCCATGTGGGCTCCAAGGCGGTAGTGGATGCGTGTTGCCACGTTTTCGATGCTCTGAAGTGTGGCTCCCTTTCTTTCGATTCAAAATCTGTTTCTCAGGCCATTCTTGAAAAATGGCGTAAGTTGACCGTCGGTTTAAGCGAAGATGATTGCTGCGCTACCTTGCAGGCTGCATTCAAGTTAGGCTCCCAGTTAATGTTTCTTTCGGTTGGCGATGGCTTCTGGGCTTATTCGTCTAGCTCTAGGCAGCTGGTGTCCGAGTGCGGCGAAATGGCTTTCTTGAACGAGACGGAATGCTTGTATAGTGGCTTGACGGCGGAGGGTATCCGCGCGGACATTATCTCCCTGCGCAACGATGATTCTTATGTGGTGTTGTGTTGTACAGATGGCTTTGCAAACGGCATCGAGGAGGGGAAGGAACTGGATTTCCTTCGTGAGATTGAAACCGACGTAGATAGCGAAGCCTTGGCCTCGGAACTGGAATCGTTCATGAAGATGATTTCCAAGTGCTCTCTTGATGATAAGAGCGTTGGGGTGGTAAAGTATGGCAAGTAATATTGTCAATTTGGAAGGAACAGTGGTGCGGGGCGAAAGCGGCACTAAGTACACGCTGACAAAAAAGCTTGCCCAAGGTGCCCAGGGTGTTGTGTACGAGGAATCTTCCGGCAATTTTGTGGTGAAGTTCTATTTCGAGGGCTTTGCCGCAGATTGCGTAATGGATCAGCTGCGCTTTGTAAGAAATGCCCAGTTGCCAAAGAATTTTGTGACCGTGGAAGACTTGTTTGCAAAGCCCTACACGGGTTATGTCATGAGGCGCGTAGATAATCATTTGCCTCTCAACACGTATTTGATTCCCCCTGCCAATGAAGCGTTCCATATATGGTATAATCGAGGTAAGGGCTTTTGGCAGCGTCTATTCCTTGCTCGCCTTATTGCCACGGCCTTTGGTGAACTGGAACGCAAGAATCTTTCTTATTGCGATATTTCGGGCAACAATATTTTGGTTAGCTCCAAAGGTGCTTCGATCCAGATGATCGATGTGGATAATATCTATGTAGCTGGACGTGGAAAGCCTGCTGTATTGGGTACGCCCCGTTACATTGCACCTGAGGTTGTTAACGGTTTGCGCAATCCGGATATTCTTTCTGACAATTATTCTTTGGCGGTGATTCTTTATGAGTTGCTTCGCGTGGGGCACCCTTACATTAGTGACGAGGTTGCTGATGGATCCCCCGAAGATGAAGCTCGTGCCCTGGCTGGTGAATGTGAATATGTTACCCCCGAGACGTCGACTCGTATGTTGCCCGAGGATGTGGTTTTTACGGATCGTCTTAAGGAATTGTTCAAGCGTTGCTTTGCCGATGGTAAGGTTAATCGTTTAAAGCGCCCGTCGGCTCGTGAATTTGAGTTTGCATTGATTGAGGCTGGTAACAAGGTGATTAAGTGCCCGCACTGTGGCGCTTGGCATTACCCTCGCAAGACTGGAAAGGTTTATGAACCATGCCCCTGGTGTGATGGCGAATCCAAGCCTAAGGCCAGACTCCAGTTTTATGACTTGTTCTTTCAGGGGGATGACTACATGGCTGCGGCATTGGATTCAAAGTCGAAGCGCACTTCTGTGAACAGCTATGTTATTAAAGAAGGGGTCAAGAATCGAATCCCTAGATTTTACGTGGTGGGCGACAAGGATTATTCTGCCAAGGACAGACTTTCCGAAAAGAGTTTTACCATTTTTAACCGGGAAGGGAAAAGCATTCTGCTTAATGACGGATTGGATATGCCCATCAGGTTAAGGCATTACAATGGCTCAAACTTTATGTTTGTAGAGAAGGGTAAGGGTGTAGAACTTAGAAATGGCGACCAGATTTTCTTTGAAGTTGCTAATGATAAGCCCGCAATGATAGTGGGTGTAGGTGGCCAATCTTATGGGCTGATTAGAATGGCCATGTACATCGAGGTTTAGTATGGATATTTCTAGTGTTGGTATTGCAAAGCTACCTAAGGTAAAACTAAAGCTTCGAGATACAAGCGAATTTGTTCGTGGTAAGTTTTTGACCATTGATTTTACGGCAGAAGTTTTGAATTTCGAGATTAAGCAGTATGGACCGGATGTTTCGGGGAGTACTGTACCTTTCTTGGCAAGGACAGACTCCTTTACCGCAGATTTGCTCCGTGATCAAATGGAGACGCAGGCAGCTCGTTCTGCACAGTACATTTATGTTATTGAAAATGTCGAAGACTCTTTTCTGGAAATACAACCCTACATTTTTAATTCAATAAAAAGTTTTGCTGTGGCTTTAGAATTCCAGGTGGACGAATCTCTGGCGGATCGTATTCCGGATTTTGAAAACAAGTATGTTTGGAAAGGCCTTGGTCAAACGGCGGTTTTTTCGTTGAACTATAAAAAGAAAAAGTCCCAGCCGGCAGAAATCTGCTTTATCTCGAATCGTAGTCTTTTAAGAGCGAAAATCATCGGTAAGACGGTTTTGGTCTATAAAGAGGAGAGTCTAAAGGATAGGGATTATCCGGTGGACCTTTCTCTTGCTCCCGAAATCAAGTTTGTTAAAAGTGCGGATGCATCTAGCGATGATTTTCTCAAGCATATGGAAAGTGTTTCTAGTGGTGCATCGTATTTGAACCGCTGGAATGCTTACTACGAATTGAGCAAGGAAGCCCTGAAACAGGCTGCCGACGAATTCGGCGAAATATACTATAGCAAGTGCGTTATCAATAACGGTATGGACGGGATTGAATTTACATTCACTCTGAATGACTCTATGGATAAGTCTTGTATAGGCAGAGAATTGTGCATTAATGCTGAGCCGAAGAATATTTCTGTAGGCGTGGTAAAGAGAGTAAAGGGCAATGAGATTGTAACCGCTACAGATTCTTCTAACTTTTTGGCAGAAGTTCCGTCTATGGGTGAGTTAATCCTGGATGTATATGGTAGCGAACTTGTAAATATGCGCCGCCATAGGGCTAAGGACAGAATTATCGGGGCCCGCACACCCATCAAGACACTTGTTTCCACAATCGAATTAGGTAGTGTCAGCGTTCAGAATTGGGAGACGCATCCTGCGGTAACGGATAAACTGAAGAGGAATTTCCCGAAATCCAGACTATTAAATGATTCGCAATGCAAGGCGATTGAACTTGCCATTAATACTCCAGATTTTGCTGTAATCCAGGGACCTCCGGGAACCGGTAAGACTACGGTGATTAAGGCGATCTGCGAAAGATTCCGTGAGCTTTTTGAAGCAGAAGAACATGAGAGAAAGAAACTGTATCCGGAATACATTTTGCGTAGTCCGAAGATTTTGATTTCTAGTTTTCAGAACGAAGCTGTGGACAATGCGATTTCGTCACCTCTTCCGGGAGATATTCCTCCGAATCGTAAAATGGCTCGTCGTGCCAAGGAAAGTACACGAGCCCAGAACCAGAATTCCATTGAAAAATGGGCCGAAGGTGTGTGCTCTGTTATTAGCGAACGGACGAAGGGCTCTAATGCAGCACGTTTAAACGCAAAACGCTGTGAAATGGGCGATAAGTACTTGCAGTATAAAAATGCTAATGATCCCTCTTCTGCGTTGAATATTGCTGCTAGCCTTTTGAATGAGTACCTTTCTTTTTCGGAAATTCATTACGATGATGCCTTGGTAACAAAGGCAAATGCAGTCATTGCTGCGGCTCGAATTTCTGAAGCAAACCAACAGGCGGATTGTTCTGAAATTGACCCGTTTGTGCAAAGATTAGAGGCTCAACGTCTTGATAAGGTTTCGTTTGCCGATGATGGGTTAAACAACGCGAAACGCTTCCGATCGTTTGTGAAGTTGCGCATTGACGAAGTGGATTTTCCCGACGACATCATGGATTGTCTGGATTCCATTTGTGGTGGTAATTTCTCGGATAAGGTGTTTGCACGTTATGTGGAAATCGTCAATGAACTAAAAAAACGTTATTGCACGAAGCCTGAAAAATTTGATGTGCACAATAGCAAGGATATTGATAAGTGTCTGCTTTCCATGTCTACTTGCTTTAATGAACAATACATGAAACTTTTCCCGAACCAAGAAGATAAAGTTGCCTTGATTCTGGAAGAGTTTTTAAACAGGCTTGATCAGGATAGTGAATCTCTGGTGCGAACGTATGCAATGACGACGGCAGCGACCTGCCAGAATAGTCTTAATCCCTTCGGACTAGAAGAAACATACGACTTGGTCATTGTTGATGAAGCTGCCCGTGCGAATCCGCTGGATTTGTTTATTCCAATGTCCATGGGCAAGAAGGTGATTCTTGTTGGTGACCATAAGCAGTTGCCTCACATGCTTGAGCCGGATGTGGTTAAACGCTTGAAGGAAGACCCTCGTTTCAAGGATTTCTCTGTCTTGGAACAGAGCTTGTTCGAGCGTCTTTTTGAAATGTTGAGCCAGGGCAAAAGTCCTAAGACAGTTATGCTTGACGAACAGTTCCGCATGCCTGCAGAACTTTGCGCCTTTGTCAGCAATTGTTTTTATGACGGCCAGCTGAAAACGTCTCCTGCGGCAAACCCGAGGGATCACGAAGCCCATCCTAAAATCAATAATGGCAAGGCCATCGCCTTTATCAATGTATCTAATGCGGCGGGCCCCGAACTGCCGGCACGTTCTATGAGTCGTAAGGTAGAAGCGGAAATTATTTGCGAAGATGTCAGAAAAATTCTGGAAACGGAACCCGATGCGAAAGTTGGCGTTATCGCCTTTTACTCGGCTCAGGTTGCTTTAATTGACCAGTATTTGGAAAAGTGTATTAATAACGAGCAGAGGGCCCATGTGGAAATCGGCTCCATCGACGCCTTCCAGGGTAAGGAATACGATTATGTATTGTTATCCTGCGTAAGATCCTTTAGCACCGATTCTGCCAAGCATCATAACCTAGAATTCTTGGACAAGCCCAACCGCTTGTGCGTTGCCTTTAGCCGATCTATAAGGCAGTTGGCCGTGTATGGAGATGCTGAAACACTGAAGCCGATTAGTTGCATTAATAACCTGTTCCATATCTGTTCCAAACAGAATGGAGGCTATTATCGTGAAGTATGATATTCTAAATATTGCTGATGTTCGTAAGACGGAACGTTCTTTTCTTGTGGCAATGCCTGCTTTTGCTTACGAGAGCGAAGTTCATCCACTTTTAGAAAGCGAATTAGACGCCTACGAAGAGGCTGTGCTGAAGCTTGTTTCTGTGGACTTGTCAGCGAATGGAATCGCTCACGTAATGAATGCCTCCGAAAGCCTGATTGATGAGGTGCTTTCCAATCTAGAATGCCGTCGAATGGTCAAGAAAACTGCAGGAAATCCATGGAGACTTGATAATGATGGTATTGAATACCTGAAGGGACAAGTTCGCGAACGCCCTTCGGACGATTCCATGTACGGCTACTTTTTTGTGAATCCCATTAAGCGCGATGTGATGCCGTTTTTTCATTACGGAGACTTGAGCAGAGCAACCTTGTTTAACCAAGGAAAGCAGAATGAGGGTGAACCTATTCTGCTGATTACTCGAGAAAATGATCTGGACTCTACTTTTGAGGATTTACGTCGTCCTCGAAACTACGATGTGGAAAAGGCGTATCTCAGTTATGTCAAGTGTGGTCGCATTTTAGCTCGTCGAGCCAATAATGAAATCACCCTCGAAGAAGTTAAGAGTGAAGCGGCTGCCATCGAGGCATTAGAATTTCAATTTGATGATTTGGATAGCCTTGATGAAGACGATTCTGATATGATTCCAGTTTCCGAAGAAAAGGTTGAAAAAGTTGAACCGTTAAAATCTTCTGGTGATAAAGAGATTATCAGATTGATGCGTGGCAAACCTGGAACAAATCCGAAAAAGGTTTTTCTGACTATGCGCGTGGTTATTGACCCGTCTACTTCAGAAGGCTTTAGGGTAACATCACCTTTCAATATGAAGGGTATTGATGATAAGTATTATCTGCGTCAGATGTTGTGGCTTATGGGACAGAGTGATGTGCGTATCCGCAGGATTAACGATGAAGAATCTGAAGATAAATCTCTTAAGGATTTCATGAACCATGAGATTCTCCAATTGTGTGGAAGTTTCAATGCAGATAAGCTGAACTTTGTTCATTTTGCCCAAAGGGAAATGCCTCATCTTGTGGCTAATCAAAATCAATTTAGGGAATTGTACGACACCCTTGCTGGCGAGTATGGCTTAATGCAAAGAAATCCTGATCTGCGTGGTCAAAAGAATATTATACGCGATCTTGGTTCTGATGTTGTGGAATCTTTGTTGAATCATTTCTTCAAGGAAAAAGATTCTACTGAAATGAGAAATGTATCCAATTTGGCGTTGAATGCTTTAGAACGGTTGGATGGCGAAATTTTCTTGAGACAGATGTTGAACAGGACGTTTTTGTCGGAGTCTGATGTAGCTGGCTGGAGTGTCAAAAATTTAGACAAGCCGATTCGAAACATGGCTAATTCTCATGGTAACGGTGCCTGGGAAAAGTTGGTGAATATTTTGGTTTTGAACTATTATAATCCTTCCGATTTCACAAAACGACTGTTAGAAGCTGATAATATTTCGACAATGGTTCGCCGTATTGGAACTTTGAATAGAGTGCGAAACTTGGTGACTCATACCAAAACAGGGGCGAATGCTAGAATTTTTGGGCAACAAGATTATCAAGAATACAAGGATAACATATTTGCTTTTGTAGATGGTGTTGTTGCGGCCTTGGGAAAGAATTAAGAAAGGAGCTGGGAAATGTCTAAAAAAAGTAAGAGTAAGCCGGGAAAAAAAGGATTTGTCGCTGCAATTACGGAAAAATTGAAGCCTGAATTACCTAAGGTCAGTACCCCTGAGGAAATTGATGCCGCAGTTAATGAGGTAGCTGAATCTTCCAACGAATTCGAATTCAATAAGAATAAGGAAGCTCTTTTAGAAGCTTTGAAGGCTGAGGTGTCTAAACTTCAGAAAGATTTGAAGGATGTCGAGAATCTGAAGTCTCAGGCAGAATCCGCAAAGAACGCCGCTGTAGAGGAACGAAAAAAGGCTGAGGAACAGGTCAAGAACCTTAAAACAGAAAAGGCGATCCTTGAAACTGATAAGGCGAACCTTACAAAGGAAAAAGAGGCTATTCAGTCTGAATATGAAAGCGCTGTAAAAACTATTGAAAATGCTGATGCCACCGCTACCAAAACCAAGTCGGAAGCTGAGGCTGTCGCAGCCAAGATAAAAGGTGATGCTGAAACCGCAGCTGCCAACACAACGGCTGCAGCAGACAAAAAGGCTGGCGATATTATTGATGCAGCGAATAAAGAGAAACTGAAGACGATTGCAGATACAAAACTTGAGGCAGCAAGGTCTTGGGAAGAGGAATGCGAACGCCTCAAGGTGGAATTTGAAAAAGCCGCAAAGGAAAGAACGGACGCTGCCAAAGCTATCCGCGAGTTGGGTAGGGAAAAGGATGATTTTGATCTTGATAGGGAAGCTTTTGAAGATGAAAAAGCTTTTGTCGCAAGCCAAAAGGAAAAATTCCTTAAGTGTAGCCCTGCCGCTGTAGAAACACTGAAACTCCAACTGAGCGAAAAAGAAGATCTTTACGAGGGCCTTAAGCAGCACTACGAATCTCTCAAGAAGACGTTTGCAGAAAATCAGGCTTTGATGGATGTTTTGAGCATCAATCTTAAGGATGCATCGGGTAGCGACCGCACAGTTTCCCTCAAGGAGGCTGCCCCGGAAATCAACGAGCAGTTGGCTCGCTATCGTGATCTTAAGGAAGTCTATGGACGTTACCAGAATGTCAGCGATATCGAGGCCTTGGAAAAGAAAGCTGCTCAGATGGAGGTTTTGACAACGCAGAATGCAAATTTGCTGCTGGAACGAGACCATTTCAAGGAGCAGTGTGCAGCCGCCGCAAGAACCGGCCGGGAACTTGAAATCATGCGCCGTGAAGTAGAGGCTACTGACGCCTTGAATAAACACTTGGTTCAGGAGTTGGAAAGCCATAAGATGGCTTTGGAAAATCGTACGGGTGATGTGTGCCCAGCATTGACCCGTGTGGACGAAGAAGCTGATGCCAAGGAATTCAAGAACGAAGTTAAAAAGATTTGTAAGATTAAGCCCTTGCAAGATTTGAAGGCTCTGGTCTCCCATGTAAAAAATTATGCGGGTTGCAAGGGCGGCTCTGACAAGGAACGTCTGTACTACACAGATAACGATATTCGTGCATACTTGTCGGGTATGGCCGTAAGCCGATTGATTATTTTGCAGGGAATGTCTGGTACGGGCAAGTCCTCTCTTCCGCGTATTTTTGCAGAATCCATTTCTGGCTTCAACAAGTTGGTTCCTGTGGAATCTTCCTGGCGTGACCGTAACGAACTCTTGGGCTATTATAACGATTTTAATAAGAAGTTTAACGCCAAGGGATTTACCATTGAACTTTATCGAAGTGGTAAGGATGTTTGTGCACAGATTCCCACGTTTATCGTCCTTGACGAAATGAATCTTGCTCGAATTGAATACTACTTCTCCGATTTCTTGGCGGTGCTTCAGAAACCCGATCCAAATGATTGGATTATTGATTTGGTCGCTTCTGATATGCGTACCCTGCCTATGGATCTTTCTGAAGATGTGGTAAAGAACATCAAGAAGCAGGACCCGGATGCATATGAAATCTGGGAAAGAATCCAGAGAAGTAGACAGGGGGATACCACTGCTGTTGTAAACGACATGGACAAGCAGAAACTTTTCGCAGTCTTGGAAAAGGAACGCAGCCTTGTGGGTGCTCGAGATCTAATTGACGGTCGAAAGGTTCGTGTCCCTGAGAATGTGTGGTTTATTGGTACTGCCAACAAGGATGAATCCACCTTCGAAATCAGTGATAAGGTTTATGACCGTGCTCAGGTAGTTTCGTTGAATAGTCGTGGCGTTGAAGAAAAGGAATATAGGATTACCGCAAAGTCATTCATTTCTGTTGATCAACTTCAGAAGCTTTTCAATGCTGCCAAGGCAGATTTAGACAAGAAGGATTCTGCAGATATCAATGATCGCCTGAAAAAATTGGAAGATATTCTGATTGAAAAGTTTGACATGGCGTTTGGTAACCGAATCTATGAACAGGCCAAGAACTTTACTGCCGTATTTATAGCTGCCGGTGGCTCCTTGGTAGATGCTCTGGATTATCAGATTTCTACCAAGATCTGGCGCAAGATTGAATCCTGCGATGTAGAAATTGATGCTTTTGACTCTTTGCAGGAAGTGGTGAAGGACTATAAGGCTACCGCAAAGCTCTTGAATAAAAAGCTTAGGACTCTCTAATGCTTGAAGATTATCGAGAATTTTCTGCGGACTACGAAGATTGTTTACAACGCCATGTGAATCCCGTTGACGGCGTGTCCAACGGGAGTATTCGCGTGTATGCCGTAGACAATTCTGTAGAGGATGAAAATTGGAAAGATGTTCTCGAAAAAATAAAGAGTGCACAAAAGGCGTTTGCCTTGATCTGTAATAAGCCCAAGTCCCATTTGAAATCAGAAAATGAAGTTCGCCCTATTGAAACCGTTAAACGAGTGGGATACGAATCCATTCCTTATCTGGCCTCGCATAGTGAGGACTGGCTTGCTCGTACGGCTACAGGCTTGAAACCTGCACGTCTTTTTTCTCGTGTGGAGGAGGACGATTTCCTTATTTATGAAAATCGTGTTGTCAAGACGTTGTTAGATATTGTTCTAGTTTATCTTCGTAGAGCAGAAAAGAAGCTGAACGATATGAAAAGCCAACTGAAAGGTATTATGAACAGTACCGTACAGGCGACGGGTTTTGGCTTCGACAAACGCTTTCAAATAGCGGTGAGTGAACTTCTAGCTGACTCTACGGATTCTGATTCAGTTCGTTCTGAAAAGCTGAAGAATATCGAAAAATTGCTTGTTCAAACAAGAATGTTGTTGAAAAAGTATGGATTACTACGTCATTCCACTCTTTACCGCAAGTTGATGAAAATTAAGCGTGTTCAAAACCCTTTGAATCAAACTAACATCCTGATGATGGATAAAAACTATAAACAGGTTTTTGCCCTCTGGAAGGTGATGCAAAAAGCTACCAGGCTTTATTCTCGCGAAGAAGATGAACAACTGAAAGAAACTTTGTCGGAAAAGCTTACGTGGTATAGAAACTTCAACAAGACCCTGATGGGGTATGCCGCCCAGAATTTAGGCTTTGAGTCTGATGATGGTGTAATGTACCATAAGTATGATTCTCAATATGGGAATAAGCGCCGGGAACTGTTTGAGTTATCCATTAATGAAGAAGATGGTCTTATTCATTGCATTTTACGCGATCCTGTTAAGCGAGAAATGGTCCTGCAAAATGGTTTGAAAAGCCCTATCCATGATGGGGAAACGGTGGGAAAGTTCTCCCTTGATAGCGAAAAACTCTTGTGGGAAAATGATTCCGATGATGATGACATCAAGGCTTTCTGCGACTTGTTTAAAAAGCAGATTCACGGCAAGAATAAGAGAGACGTAGACCATTTGAGAACGAGCTTGGAAAGTGCAATGTTGGAACATAACCGCAAGTATCCTCCGGTTCCCCAGAGCCATGTGGTGATTGTCCCGTTTCCAAATGAATTAAGTGAACAGGGCGCAGTTGAATTTCGTAGGTCTATTCAAGAAGAGGCCATGGAGATTGCTAAAGAATGCTCTGCCCAGTATGTAATCTACGCATTGCCGTTGTGTACCAGCGGTGAGCAGCAGGCTCTTGATTATGCCCATGGTGCTGATGACAAGTTGATGATTTTACCTGTGACAGTGTATGACATCAATTCCTATCGTCGTTTGCAGAATGTTCTTTTGCGTCAGATTGCGCATGTTGACAGCAAGATGGCATCTATATTCGACAGTGATGAAGGCTTGATTCCTGTTGAAACTTTGTGCCCCCACTGCGGTCACAAGTACGTGTACTTGTCCTGTGAAGCCAGGGCTGATGTTCTTGAGGAAATGCGCAACGTCGAAAAAGACAGTTTTTTCTTGCAGGATTCTCTGTTCAAATACAAGGATATCGTAGAAATGAAATTGGGAGAAGACAAGTTTTTGTCTGTATGCCCTAAGTGCAGAAAGTCACCATCTGACTATTCTTAGTATATCACAATAATGTAAATGTAAAAAATTTCTATTTTTTTGAAAAAATTTCATTCCGTTGACATGGAGCCTTTATGAAAAAAATATTC
>JAKSIF010000052.1 GCA_024398965.1 Fibrobacter sp.
TGTACGGGAAATTCGTGAATACCTTGACTTGCTGGATTTGACGGTTGACATTGATGTGGAAAACTTCGGGAATTTCAATCAACGGGAGCGATTGACGACTATTTCACAACCTGGTTTGCGTTATGCCCAGGCGAAGGCGCTGATAGATTCCCTTTTGCAGGACGATGCCTTTCGTAGCTGCTCCTTTGTGGAACGTAAGTCCATTGCGGAACGCATTCTCAATGAAATCAAGGGCCGCATGATGGAAGAAATCGTGTTGCTCGAGACCAGAATGGCGCGACCTGATTGCCATGTTTTTAAGTTGCAGTTTGCGGTTGGCGAGTTCGACATGGTTGTTGTAAATTCTGAAAGTGCGACCTGCGAAATCTATGAAATCAAGCATTCCGAAATCGTGGCAAAAGAGCAGTATCGCCACTTGAAGGATGCAAAGAAGTGCCGCGATACGGAGTTCCGCTACGGCACCATTGTAAGCAAGAACGTGATTTACCGCGGTGTTTCGCAGGGGATTGACGGTATTAATTACTTGAACGTGGAAGAATACTTGCGCGGGCTTTAGTTTTGCTAAATTTGGCGCATGCCCGAAAAATTCCGCAACATTTATCTTGATGCTTTCTTGACGTTCTTCAAGATTGGGTTGTTTACTATTGGCGGGGGCTACGCCATGATCCCGCTGATCGAGGCGGAAATCATCGAGAAGAAAAAATGGATTGGCAAGGAGGAGTTTACGGACTTGCTGGCCATTGCCCAAAGTTGTCCGGGAATTTTCGCGGTGAATATCGCCATCTTTATCGGGTATCGTTTGCGCCGCACGAAAGGCGCCTTGGTGTGCTGTGTGGGCACGGCGTTGCCGTCCTTCGTCATCATTTTGCTGATTGCGCTTTTCTTCCATCAGTTCAAGGACAACCAGATGGTAGCGGCGGCGTTCCGTGGAATTCGCCCCGCAGTGGTGGCGCTGATTGCGGTGCCCACCTTTAACCTAGCGAAGAAAGCGAAGCTGAATCGCTTTACCTTCTGGATTCCTATTGCAAGTGCGCTCCTGATTTGGCTCATGGGAGTGTCCCCGATTTTGATTATCCTGGCCGCAGGCGTCGGCGGCTACCTTGTGGGCCGCAGCGGAGGTAAAAAATGATTTTCCTCCAGCTGTTCCATACTTTCTTCCAGATTGGTCTTTTTGGATTTGGCGGCGGCTATGGCATGCTTTCGCTGATCCAGCGCGAAGTGGTTTATAATCACAGTTGGATGAGCGCTGCCGACTTTACGGACATTGTGGCTATTAGCCAGATGACTCCGGGCCCTATCGGCATTAACTCCGCCACTTACGCTGGCTACACCGCCTTGCAGAATTCTGGGGCAGAGCCCTGGGTTTGCGTTTTGGGAAGTTGCGTTGCCACCTTCTCCGTGGTGCTGCCCTCCCTGATTTTGATGCTCCTCATTAGCCGTTTCTTTATGAAGCATATGAATCATCCTGCAGTGCAATCCGTTTTCAAGGGTTTGCGCCCCACGGTGGTGGGACTTTTGCTTGCAGCCACCTTGATGCTCATGACTGCCGAAAACTTCGGAAATCCTTTCACGGAATTTTTTGGAAAGCCCATGGGTGGCGATCCCAATGACACTTTCCATTTCGCAGTGAGCATTTCGCTGTTTGTTTTGACTTTTGTCCTGACCAAGGGCTTTACGGTTGGACCTTTTAAAATTAAAATTAGTCCTATCAAAATGATTGTGGTTGCGGCCGCCATTGGCTGCGTCTTATTATAAGAGGAAACAATGACAACTCCTAAAGTAAAATCATTTCCGAAGAAGCAGATTATCATTTGGATCGTGGCTCTCGTCGTTGGCGCCCTTCTGGGCCTCATCAAGTGCGAAGGTCTCACCAACCTGATCAACTTCATCGCTTCTGTCTACACTCGCCTTTTCCAGTTTGTGGCGGTTCCCACCATCGCTCTCGCTTTGATGACCACCCTTTCTGCTCTCGGTGTCAAGAAGAACACTGGCCGCATTTTTGGCCGAACCATCATTTACACCTTGCTGACTACCGTGGCTTCTGCCCTGGTGGGCCTTGGCCTTTACCTGGTGATTGCGCCGGGTAACTTGCCCCTGGATGTAGTGAGCGGTGGTGCTGCCGAAGTTCCCCAGAACTTGAGCGCCATGAGCTACTACGATCATTTCCTGAGCGTGGTGCCCAACAATGTGGTGCAGCCCTTCCTTAGCGGTAATGTGCTTGGTATTTTGATGGTGGCCGCTGCTGTGGGCCTTGGCCTTGCCTTTATGCCGGATTCCGAAAACAAGTCCACCTTGATGAAGGCGATCCTTGGTCTTCGTGAATTGCTGTTCACCTTGATCCGTGCCTTGGTCTGGGCTTTGCCTCTTGGCATTGTGGCTTTTGCAGCCCAGCTTTCCGCACAGGTGAGCGCTGGCGTTGTGGTGGGTTCCATGGGTAAGTATCTGGCTGTGGTCATGGGCGGAAACGTTCTCCAGTTCTGCATTGTGCTGCCTTTGTTCCTCATTGCCCGCGGCCTGAATCCGCTCCATGTTCTTAAGAAGATGAGCCCCGCGGTGATGATGGCTTTCTTCACCAAGAGCTCCGCTGCAACTCTGCCTGTGACTATGCAGTCTGCCGAAGACAACCTGAAGGTGAATCCTGAAGTGTCCCGCTTTGTGCTCCCCATCTGCACCACCATCAACATGAACGGTTGCGCTGCCTTCATTCTGGTCACCAGCCTTTTCGTGATGCAGAACAGCGGTGTGGAACTCTCCATCGGCACCATGCTGGTGTGGGTCCTGATTTCTGTGGTGAGTGCCGTGGGTAACGCAGGCGTGCCTATGGGCTGCTACTTCCTGACCCTTTCCCTTATGGTGGGCATGAACGCAAACATCGGCGTCATGGGTGTGATCCTTCCGCTGTATGCCATCATCGACATGGTGGAAACTGCAGAAAACGTCTGGTCCGACTCCTGCGTCTGCGCCATGACCAACAAGGATCTGGAAAAGAGCGGTTCCTAAAATCTTTTGCACAAACATAGCGTGTATCGCATAAGCGTCGCGATATACTGCGACGAATAAATGAAAAGCTCGCCGGTTCTGCCGACGAGTTTTTTGTTTTCAAGGCGGTTTAAGGTGGTCAAAATTTTTGACCAGCTCGCAATGTTTTTATTTCTTGCAGACTTTGTTGTAGACTGCAATCTGGCGTTCTATAATGCCGTCCCAGGTGAAGCAATCCTGGATGCGTTTGCGGGAGCCTGCGAGAAGGATCGCTACGAGGGCGGGGTCGGCGGCTAGGCGCTTGAAGGCGTCTGCCAAGGCCTCGGGATTCTTTTCGGGAACAAGCAGGCCGCTTACGTTGTCTACAACCACGTCGGGGATGCCGCCCACGTTACTTGCAACGATGGGCAGGTTCAGTTCCATGGCCTCAATAAGTACGACGCCCAGGCCTTCTGTATCGCCCTTGCTATCGACGATGGCGGGCAGCGTAAAGACGTTGGCGTTACGGTACTCGGCTTCTAGGGCTTCCGGCGAAAGCTTGCCGGTAAAGATGATGTCGCAGGGGCCGAGATCCTTCGACTCCATGCCCGCGGCATTTCGCTCAGGATGACACTCAGTATGCTGTGCATCCCTCACGCCTTGAACCTCGCGCTTGGAACCTGGAACCTCGAGCCTCGAGCCTAATTCATGTGCCTGCTGTTTCAGTTCTTCGGTCAGGTCGCCTACGCCAACGATTCGGATTTCGAACTGGTCGGCGGGCAGGTACTTGGCGGCTTCAATCAGGTAGCAGATGCCCTTGCGTTCGATGTGGCGGCCTACGAAGAGAATCTTGAACTTGCCGTTGACGGGATGCATCTGTGATGCTAGATCCTTCGACTCCATGCCTGCGGCATTTCGCTCAGGATGACACGTGGTGCAGCCTGCGGTATTTCGCTCAGGATGACACGTGGTGCAGTCTATGTTGTTTCGTTCAGAGATTTTCTTGTAATTCGTACTTTGTAATTCGTCATTGGAAGCGCAGCTTCCCAATGTGGTTCCATAGGGGCTCCATTCCACTTCCACATTGCGCAGTGCCTTGATCTTGCTTGCGGTAAAGCTGCTGTTTGCAAACACGGCCTGGGCCTGGCTGATAGCGAACTTGAGGAACGGTTTCACCCATTTCTTCTTGCGAATCAAGAGCAGTTCCGCCCCATGGAAATTCAGTACCAGCGGAATTCTAAAAAGCTTTGCGGCGCCAAGCGCAATGAACGCATGGGGGAACGGCCAGTGGGCGTGAATCACGTCGGGCTTCCATTTGCGGCACAGTCTAATGCACTGGAAAAAACCGTTGATGATGTAGGGAATTGCCAAAAGCTGCAGCCAGGGTTTCGAAGCCATCTTGCTGGGGGCGCCTTCCTCGTGGGTCAGCATTTCCCAGTCCTTGGGGGCGTAGCGAAAGCGGTTCACTTTTACGCCGTCGATTTCATGGCTCTTCAGGCCCTTGTATGTGGGGGCCAATACCTGGACGTCCACACCGGCGGCACGCAAATGCGCGACAGACGCACGGAGCCAAGGCACTTCCGCATCTTCATGGAAGCGTGGGTACACGGACCCGATGACAAGGACCTTCTGTACGGATTTGGATGCCATCGAAAGGCCCTGTTACGCGTTTGTTTGGGAAATGGCTGTGTCCTGGATACAGGCTGGGTAGATGATGGGCTTGATGTTTTTGTCCAGGATGTTTTCAATCTGGGGGAAATCCATGTTATGACCCATCTGCACAATGCGGCCCTTTACTCGGTTCCAGCCCTGGAGCTGGGAATCCAGCAGGAGCATGCCGAGGCCTGCATTATGTTCCAGAAAACCGATAATGTCGCTACCGCGGTTGCTCTTATGGAGCGAAGCCATGAATACTTCCCAGAACTGGGCGTAGGCTTCTTCGGTAACCAGCTGCTTTTTAAGGGACTCGAAGTCAAATTCGATATACACGAAGGAACTGAGGTCTTCGTCACTGCGAATAATCTCTTCCTGGCAACGACGTTCAAATATTTCCTCTGTGTAGATGGAAATATCGTACTTGTGTTTTCCAATCAAATTAAAAAGCAACTCTTTCATTGTGGCTCAAATTTAGACTATTTTTGTAACATGCAACGACTGTTGAAATTGAAAAAAGTCCTTAAGAATAGTGTTTTTGCCACTGCCGCCGAAAACTTCAAGACCATCAAGGCCGCCACGGCAAAATATCGTCCCCTTACCGAAACGGAAATCCAGATTCTGGAGCAGAACGGTAACCGCTCCGAGTCCTGGGCCAAGGTTCTGGTGGAGCAGGAATTCGACCCTATGCGAATCCGCCGTTCCACCTTTGCAGGCGAGGTCTATCTGCCCCGCTTCTTTGGAACGCTCCTGTTGCCGGGTGACGTTAGCTTTCCTACAGGCATCTACGACAGTCTTGTCCATAATTGCATTATCGAGAACGCCCTGATTCATCGTGTGGCCATGCTCAGCAATGTGCTGGTTCGTAGTAGCGCCGTGGTCCAGAACGTGGGCTCCCTGGTTAGCTCCGGCAAGATCAACTACATGGTGGGCACGTCTGTTAACGTCGGTAACGAAATGGGTGGCCGTTCCGTGCTGGTTTTTCCGGAATTGACAACGGAACTTGTGGACGTCCAGCTTTTCCATAAGGCGGATGCCGAGGTCTGTGCATCCTTTGCCGAGCAGTTGAAATCCTTCCGTGAAGAGACTGCCTTGCCTTTCGGTATCGTTGGAAAGGGCGCCGTGGTTTCCAATACCAACATCATTCGAAATTCCTGGATTGGCGCCCATGCCCGCGTGGAAGGGGCCGCCAAGATTCGTAACTCCATTATCATGAGTTCCCTGGAGGAGCCCAGCCACATTTACGATTCCGTCATTATTGAGAATTCCAATGTGCAGACGGGCGTGACCATCCATACTGGAGCGGAAGTCCAGGGCTCTGTACTGATGCACCGTACCAAGGTGGGGTGCAAGGCTATTATCAAGTCTTCCATTATTGCGCCCTGCTGCCATATCGAGGAAGGCGAGGTCAACAGTTCCTACATGGGCCCCATGACCCAGATGCACCATCACTCACTGTTGATTGCAGCTCTGTGGCCCGATGGTTGCGGTAACCTCGGCTATGGCGCCAACGTAGGTAGTAACCACACGGGACGCATGCCGGACCAGGAAGTCATGCCCGGGCAGGGAATGTTCTTTGGCCTTGGCGTGAACATCAAGTTTCCGGCCAACTATCGCGAATCTCCTTTCACCTTGATTGCCAGCGGACTTACCACATTGCCCCAGCGTCTCAAGTTCCCCTTCTCGCTGGTGCGTCCGGGTGACCCGCAGCTGATTGGCGTTCCTGCCCGCCTGAACGAAATTGTGCCCGGCTGGAACTACGCCCGCAATGCCTACGCCCTGGACCGTAACGCCTACAAGTATTCTGTCCGCGGTAAGGGAATTGTTCCTGCAAGTTTCTATAGCATTTTCAGTCCCGAGATTGTGCGCCTGGTTTATGATGCCTACAGCAGGCTCCAGGTAGATACCATTCGTGACGTCTACACCAAGGAACATATCGACGGCCTTGGCGAAAACTTCTTGCGTGAACGTGTGCGTCAGCAGGCGCTGCATACCTATGCGGAATATCTTGAACGTTATGTCCTGGAAAGCATCATTACTCTGGTAGTGAATGACAATAGCCTGCAGAGCCAGCCTGTGAAGGAACTGCGCCGTATGGTGACAACGGAATCGAACAAGGATATCGTTCGCGTGGTGCCTTGCCCTGAGACCTTTGACGACCTGGTCAAGCGCTATCGCCTTCTTGAAAGGGAATGGTTTGAACGTGTGAGCCACGGCCTTGATAAGGACAATGCCCGCGGCCGCGAAATCTTTGATGACTACGATGACGCTCATCCTGTGGACAAGGGATTTACTGAGTGGGAGAAGTCCCGCGTCGAGGAAAAACTCCGTAGGCTCAGCACCTTCTTGAAGACGGTCAAGTCCGACAATGTCTGATGGCGTTTTGCTGACAGTCCTTCTCGTTGCAGAACTGGCTTTCCGCTTGCTCGTGGAAATTCGCGAGCGCCGGATTACCCAGCTTCGGGGTGGCGCCTTTGCTGTACTTCGACTGATTCCTCTTGTAAACGACATCGTGCCTCTGCCCGAAAGTCGCAAGGCTCCCGCCGAATGCGACTTCGTGAAGGCACATGAATTCGGCCATCGGGATTTGCACCACGGCGTTCTTCGCAATCTGGTGAAGATCGTGTTCTTGATACTTGCCCTCTGGTTCTTCACCTTCATGCTGAATCGCTGCGGACAGCCCTTGCTACTTGCTGTTTTGTGGCTTCACCTGGCGGCAATCCCCTTCAGGATTTTCTTCCATTGGTACTGCTGGACTCAGGAATACGAGGCGGACCATTATGCCTTCAAGCAGGTTGGTAGGCAGAAGACCAAGGAAGCCATGCGCAACCTGGTGGAGTGCGAGATTGTCTACTCCAGGTTCTTCGCGCTGATGTACCGCGAGCATCCCACGGCCTTGATGCGCCGCATCAAACTTCTCGGAAAATAATTGTTCTAATAAAATGATTCCAATAAAAATGCCGCGACATATATTGATGTTCGCGGTCTATAAGTTTGGAACTTGTTTACGTTCCGTTTTTTAAAGCTCCTAGATTAGAACTTTCTGGTAAATGTCCAGATGATTGTCTTTGCGTTCCACTCGGAGCCGATTCTCTTCTGCAGGATTTCTTCGGTAGGTTCGTAGCGGTATTTTTCGTAGAGCCTATCCCTGGTGAAGCTTGCCATGAGCATGCTGTTCCACTTTTCTGCAATCTTGATGGAGAGCATGGGCGTGATGCTTACGGATACGAATCCAGGATCGTAATCCTTGTAGGCCTTGTCGAAGTCGTAGGCGTGCTTGAACCCGCTGACGTTTGCAGATACCATGGCCATGGGCACCCGCTCAAAGGGAAGAATGTAGATCAGTACGCCGCCGTAGCTGTACTTGAACCCGTTGACGGAATTTTCTGCGCCGGCCTTCCAGACTTCACCGTCTTCGGCACCTGTATAGGCGTTGTATGTCAGGCTGGCGTTAGGTTTCAGGATAATCTTGGTCCAGTCGGACTTGGGCAGGAAAACCATCAGGGGAATGGTCAAGCTTGCCTTGTACTTTACGCCGTAGGTAAATTCCGTCATGAAGACGTCCTGGCTGTAGTCCCTTTCTTCGGGATCGAAGACGCCCATGAAGGTGGCTGCATCGCCGTAGTTGAAGGCGGATCCCAGGGTTCCCTGGATACCGAATTCCAGCAGGTGGATCAGTTCAAAGTTAGCTTCGGCGGAAAGGTTTAGGCCGGCAAAGCTGAAGGCACCGCCGGTTGTTCCCTTGAAGGTCACAAGCTTGTTGATGTCCTTCTGGAAGTTGACGGCGGAGTTCCAGGCGGCCGGCATGGCAAAGGCCAAGAAGGGCCAGTTATGGTATGCCTTGGAGTTGCGTAGGGCCTTATGGGCGAGAACGATTCCGATAAAGGTTAACCCATGGTCCGTTGTAATCAGAAGAGGATTTTCTTCGGGTGCGGTTTCCGAACTGGGCGCAGCCGTTTTTTCGTCGGCAAAAACACTGCTGGAAAGCAGCATCAGGGCGGTTATTGCCCAGGCGAAATGTCGACGAATCTTTAGCATAAATTAACGGTGCGAAATATAGAATCTTCATGGGACTTTCCCAGTGCGAAAAAGGGACGTTTTGATGAAGGACACAAAAAAAGGGATGAGTGTCAGTGGGCGAGTCTCCGGCATTCAAATTTTGTATATTCCTGTGTGTAAAAAGGGATTTTTATGAACCAGAAGCTTATTGATCGTATTGTCGTTTGTGCACTTGCCTTTAGCATGTCCGCCTTCGCCTTTGATGTAAGTGTCAAGGCCAATGTGGATAACGCCCAGGTTTTTATCGGCGACATGTTCAATTATGAAATTGCCGTGACTGCTCCCGAAAACGCCATTGTGGATTTGCCCAGCTTTGTGGGTAACCTCGGCAGCTTCGAAGTGAAGGAGATGAAGAACGAACGTATTACCGAAGGGATGCCCAAGGGAACCGCGAAATTTACCTGGCAGGCAACACTCAATACGTTTGTCAGTGGCGACTTCATGATTGCACCCCAGCAGGTGCTTGCCGTAGTCGGAGCGGATACCGTGAAGACCAATACGGACCCTGTGGCAGTGAAGGTCGCTAACCGTACCACCGGCGAAGAAGACGATATTCTGGATGTAGAGGAACCTATGGCGGACCCCCGTCTGCCTCAGTGGCTGTACGTTGTGTTCGGCGTTGTGGGGGCGCTTCTGCTAGTTGTCATCGGATGGCTTTTGCATAAGAAGTTCCGCAAGCAGGGGGCCGCTCCCCAGCTGCCGCCTTACGAAGAGGCTGTGCTTGCCCTCAAGGAACTTCGAGGTAAGAACTATCTGGCCATGGGCGATCAGGCCAGCTACTTTATGGGTGTGGGCGTCATTGCCCGCCGTTACATCGAAAGGCGTTTTGAGGTTGACATTCTCGACGCTACCGTGGCCCAGCTCAAGCAGCGTATGTCCCAGGTTTCTGGCCTGCCGCAGGCTTACAAGGAATCCGTGGTGACGCTGGCTGTAGAAACGGAACCGGTTAAGTTCGCCAAGATGAAGCTCGATGGCGAACGCTGCAAGTTCTGGGACGAATGGGCCGACCGCCTGCTTGAAGATACAAAGCCTACTCCCGAAGAGGAAGCTGCCAAGCGTGAGGCCCTAAAGGCCGCCCTCAACGATGTCAAGGCCGCCAAGAAAAAGGCTAAGAAGAAATAGGCTCGCGTATTATTTGAATCAAAAAAAAACGGTCGGCGCTCCTAAGAGTACCGACCTGTTTAATTTTCGTCCTAGCGAGAAACGCCTGAAATTTATTACTTCAAGGTAATGTGCTTTACAATGCTCTTGGATGCAGCGTTGATTCGTACGATGTAGTTACCGTTGGAAAGTGCTGCAAGGGATGCAGTGCCGCTGACATTGCGGAGGCTCATCATGGGGCGGCCCTGCATGTCGAAGACGTCCACATTGACGGTGGCGCCTGAGACTTGCAACATCTTGCCGTGAACGCTTGCACTGAAGTTTGCGTTTGCAAAATTCTTCAATGCGTTCGTAGAGCTGCTTGATTCCGGAGTGTTGCCCGGAATGTCAGTGGAGCTGGAGGAAATTTCCGGAATGCCGATGGAGCTAGAGCTGGGTTCGATTCCCGGACCATCGAAGAAGCCGGAGCCTGCGTCATAATAGATGTTCAATTTGCAGGTGTTGTCATAGGCGTAGCTGCTGCCGTCTGTTGCGGTAAGACCACTGTGGTAGGCAACGCACTTGCCGGTGAACTTGTCGTAGCACTGGCCTTCGCAAGAACTGCCCTGCTGAGAATCGCTGGAAGCTGCCACACTGCTGGAGCTGCCCTGCTGCTGGCTGCTGGAAGACACATTGGGCATCACGCTGCTAGAGGATGCAACGGGGTTCACGGAGCTGCTGGATGCAGGCTGCTGAACAGAGCTGGAAGACTGGTTGTTGCCCGGATTTACAGACGGGGTGGTTGAGCACTTGGTATAGCTGGTAGGATTGGTGGACAGGTAGCCCTTCACCAAGTTACCAGATGTGGAATACTTTAGGGAAGTCTTGCTGGAGCCGCCAGCGAATGCTGCGGTACCTTCGTCAAAGTGGCTTGCGCTCCAGTTGGCCCAGGAAAGCTTGTGGGTATTCAGGAAGGTCTGCCAGCCTGCATTGTTGGGGCCGGGAGTTCCCTTACCGTCGGAGTTGCCTGTGCCCCATTCAGAAACGAAAACGGAAAGACCGGCGTTCATTGCCTTGACGGTCTTGGTGCCTTCGCAATCTTCATCCCATGTTTGTCCATTGTGGTCGGCGAAGTTCTTGTGGTTACCTTCGTAGCAATGGGAATTGGCGTAGTAGTGCATTGTGTAGGCAATGTTTCCGCCGGAGACTTCACTGCCGATGGCATCGCTAGGATTCTGGTCCCATTTGCGGTTACCTACAAGAATAAGGTTGTCGGAATACTTGCGGATTTCCTTGACAACCTCGTTGGCGTAGCCCTTGATCACGTCCCAGGAAATATCCTGCGGTTCGTTGAACACTTCGAAAATCACGTTGTCGTACTTTCCCCACTTCTGGGCCATTTCGCTAAAGAACTGCTTGGCGCTTTCGGTCTGGGTGTTGGCTACGTGGGAGTGCCAGTCGATAATCACATAGATGTCGTTATCGATGGCTGCCTGCACTACAGTGTTCATCAATTTCTTTTGGAATTCGGCGTCGTTCTGGTAGCCCTGCAACTTGTGGCCTTCCCAGGAGGAATTCCAGTATTCATCGCCGGTTGCCATGGCTGCACGGACAATCTGAATCTTCATGTCCTTCACCATGGAGGAGATACCTTCGGCGCTCCAGTATTCAACAGATTCGGGAATCAGGCTCCAGTAAAGGCTCATGCCACGTACCTGAACTTCCTTGCCGTCCTTGATGCCTTCACAGGAACCGTAAATTTGGCCCTTGCCGCTAGAATTTTTTCCGGTAATAAGTTGGCCGTATTGACTAACGGGACCAACGGTGCTTGCGGCGAATGCACTCATGCACATCGCCAGGGTAAGCGAACCAATAATGTGTTTCATCAAACATCCTCAAATTAGTGTGCGAACACACCAATCCCGAGGAAAATATAATTATTAAGGCTGCTTTTGTAAGAAGCTTTTCTTTTTTTTGTTGCCTTTAAATCGGTTTTACTGAGGATGAAACCTATTTTACTTCTTCTTTCTCTTGGGCGAGATGGCGATGAATGCCAGTACGCTGATCAGAAGCAGGAAGGGGTAGAACATGTAGGGAATAATGTCGAAGGCGCTGACATTGACCTGCTGGGCGACGGAACCTGCGACACCTTCGGCGGACTGCGCAGCAGCTGCGGCTGCTACCGCGGAAAGGGCTACCAGCATCTGGGCGCCATAGGGCAGCAGGCCCTGCACGATGCATCCGAAAATGTCCAGCAGCGAAGCGGTCTTTTGCGGGGAGATTCTGTATTCGTCGCTCATCTGCTTGGCGATGGGAGCTGCCATCACGATTGCCACGGTATTGTTTGCGGTGGCTACGTCCATGGCGCTTACCAGAAGGCCTACGCCCAGCTGGCCGCTCTTATGACCTTTGAAAACCTTGTGGATGAAATCCAGCAATGCAGCAAACCCGCCGTGAATGCGGATGAGGCCGCAAAGGGCGCTTACAAGAACCGCTACCATAATGGTTTCGTACATGCCGGAAATACCGTTGCCGATGTGGCCCAGCAGGCCAACGAAATCCAGTTCGCCACTGCCTACCATGACGACGGCTGCGGCTACGATGCCCACCAGCAAGACGGTGAAAACGTTAATGCCGGTCAGTGCCAGGGCAAGAACCAAGACATAGGGAATAAGCTGTACCAGGTTGTAGTCTGCGGCGTCGACCGCATGGGCATCGGTGGCGAAGGAGATTGCCGCAATAATCACGATGGCTGCAATTGCCGCGGGAAGGGCTATCCCGAAGTTCACCTTGAATTTTTCCCTCATGGCGACGCCCTGTGTGGAAGTTGCTGCAATGGTGGTGTCAGAGATAAACGAAAGGTTGTCGCCGAACATGGCGCCTCCAATGACGGAAGCCACACAGAAGGGAATGCCGAATCCTGCGGCCCCCGCAACCTCAATGGCAATAGGCGTTACAACCGCAATAGTGCCTACAGATGTTCCCATGGCGGTAGAAACGAAGGCAGCCACCACGAAAAGTACAACCACCGCAAACTGCGCGGGAATGAAATCCAAAAGCAAGTAGGCTGCCGCACTTGCACTAGAACGTCCCAGGATTCCTGCGAAAATGCCGGCGCACAAAAACACCAGGATCATAAGGAAGATATTGCGGTCGCCGATGGCCCCTGCCATCACGTTCATCTTCTTGTCGAAATTCAACTTGCGATTCTGAATGCATGCTACAAAGATGGCCACCAAGAATGCTGCCACAATAGGAATGTTGTAGAAGCCCATGGGAATTTTTAACACATATTCGAATGAAATGCCCATGCCCAGGTAAAGTACCAGGAACACGGCGATGGGTAAAAGGGCCTTGGGGTTTCCCTTGATGGGGGTGTTGCTTTCGGAAACTTGATTCTTGTTCTGCATAATTATATCTGGGATTTGTTGTAAATGTCCTGCATCACAAGGCCTGCAATGGTAAAGCCGAATATGGCCACGGCGTGTGCCATGGTTCCGTTGTAGGCCACCTTGTGGAATTCCGCGGGGCTTCCGTCGTCATTGGCGACTTCGCCGAGGTTCTTTAGAAGTTCTTCGCTGTAGACGCACTTGATTTTCTTGCTGGGCTTGACCTGGTTTTTCTTGAACTTGTCGCGAAGGGACCTTGCCAACGGGCATCCCTTTACGTCCCAGAATTCTGCCACCTGGATTTTGGTAGGGTCCATCTTGAGGGCTGCACCCATGGAAGAGAATACCTTGGCCTTTGTGCGGGTGGCGGCAAGCAACAGGTGCATCTTGCAATCCAGACTGTCTATGGCGTCGATGATGTAGTCGTAATCTTCCAGGTGGAAGCTGGCGCTAGTCTCCTTGGAGTAGAGTTCCGCGCGGGCATCGATTTCTGCGTCGGGGCTGATTTCCAAAAGACGGTCACGGAGTACGTTCACCTTGACCTGGCCCACGGTCTTTGTGGTGGCCATGAGCTGGCGATTGACATTGGTGACATTCACTACGTCGCTATCGACGATTGTCAGATGCTTTATGCCGGAACGGACAAGGCTTTCGGCGCACCAGCTGCCAACACCGCCAACGCCAAAGACGATAACTCGCTTCTGGAAGATGCTGTCGAGAATCTCGTCGCCAACGAGGCGTCTTGTTCTGTTGAAAATGGCGGTGTCCATAAAATCCTTGCGATTGAGACAAAAACGTGTAGGGTTAAATATAGAATAGACTTTCTGCAATTCAATTGCCGCTGAATTCAATAAAGGGAAGTAGCCTCCATGCCGGCGCTAGGAATTTGCAGAAAACATTTTTTGGCGTTACTCTACATTGTGGATAATTTGTCCAGGAGAAGTTCCATATATATGGGCATTTTGGTCGCGTAAAAGGGTATCTTAGGGTTGTATGGGTACCAATATGAAAAAATTGATTTTGTCCTTGGCTGCGGCGGCCACTTTGGCGAGTGCTGCGCCCGATCCAAATTTCCACATCTACATTGCCTTTGGCCAGTCCAATATGGCGGGTGCTGCAGGGG
>JAKSIF010000053.1 GCA_024398965.1 Fibrobacter sp.
TTAGTGAGAGCCCAGATCGGGAGTCGGACCCGAGACCTCTTCCTTACCAAGGAAGTGCTCTACCACTGAGCTACCTGGGCTTAAGTCCTCCTAGAGAAACTCAGTCTCCAGGAGGATGCGTGGGTAGGAGTGGTTTCGAACCACTGTAGGCGTAAGCCAACGGATTTACAGTCCGTCCCCTTTAACCACTCGGGCACCTACCCATTATGTTCAAGCCAAAGATAGGAATCGAACCTACGACCGGCTGATTACAAATCAGCTGCTCTACCAGCTGAGCTACTTTGGCATTCTTACACTCAACGAGTGAATGTTAGAGTGTGCCAAATTTAATAAGAGTTACGATATCTTGTCAACGGAATTTCTGTTTTTTTCTAAAAAAAATCAAAAAAAATCAAAATTTATGTACACATTATAGGTTAAACAATGTGAATAGATTGTTGATAGTGTATTTTTGCCCTGAAAAATCAAAAGTTAGCCTCTGACAAAGAGTTACGTCCATTTCCCCACCCCATAAAGAAAAAATTGAAAAGAACTTTATGTCAGATTGTTTTTTTAGAATGTTTTTTATATTAGAGTCATGGGGTTATTGAAATTTTCTTCGCTAGCGTTAGCTTTACCACTCGTCCTCTCGGCATGTTCCATCGATGAAGACGAACCGTTGTTCTGTCTTACCGTTCCCGATCCTCTGAGCAGCTTCCAGAAAAACATCGGTTCCTACGACCTTGGGGATTCTCTCACCTTTGTGCATTCAAATGGTTATGAATTCCAAATGGCCGTAGTGCAAGACGACGTGCATTACCGGGCAGGCTACCAAGACTACCCAAACGAACGTTCCATCCCCTGCAATTCAGACGTTGAACGTACGGGAGCCGTTCGCCTTCGCGATGTCACTATAGAATCGGACTACCCGATGTTTTCTGTCCATCTGTCTATGAACGGTGATAACGACACCCCCCAAAACATCAAGGCCAGTTTCGGCAAATACCACTTTATTCTTGATAGCAGCGACTTCAAGGAAAAGAACTATCCTTTTGAAGAATCCACTCCTATAGAGTCCATGACCATCAACGGAAAAGAATACAAGAACGTTGCCGTCGTCAAAGCCCTGGAGTCTTCCTCCACCAAGATTTACTACACCGTCAAAAAAGGATTCATCAAGATTGAATTCGATGACGGAACCTACATCACCCGAAAAGAATAGGAAGACGAACAACATGAAAAAACTTTTTGCTCTTTTAGTCTGTTCGCTCTTGTTCGCCTGTTCTTCAGATACCGATGACTATCGCTACTGCACGCCGGAAATCAGGGAGTTTACGTCTGTAGAAACCTTCGGTGATGCCAAAATCTACATGGCCGATTCTCTGAAAATGGCAGATATCATCGATCAGTCCTTTTCGTATGCCGGAAACGTCGGTGACGATTCTAGCAAGGAACTCCATTTCAGCGCTCATAGCCACATCTTTTCAATAGACTTTTCACTTGATCTCTGGCCTACTACATACGGAGGGGCCATCTCTGTCCACTGCCGCCCTACCAACAACGCCTACTATAGTCATACCGACAACATTATCCGTTTTGACGACCCAAAATTTCCAATCGAAAAGGACGGTTATGTCCTTTCGCTCAATGACTCCGTAAAAGTAGGAAACGCTACGTATCATAACGTCCTGATCTTTGACGCTTCGAAGAAAGACACTAACGTCTGCAACATAGGAAAGTTCTACTACGCTGCAGAAGAGGGCCTCATCAAGATTGTCGCAAAGAACAAGATGGAATACACCCGCATCAGCGAAAGCGAGTACGAAGCCATAAAGACGGCAAACATCGCCACCCAGGATTCAATCGCCCAGGCGGTTGCCGACTCCATTGCAAACGCCCTGGCGGACTCTATTGCCAAGGCTCAGGCCGACTCCATAATGAAGGCGACGCAGGATTCCCTGGAAAGAGAAAGGATGGACAGCTTATACAAGGCTTTAGAAACCGTCTATGACTCCTTGCCGCCAAACATCAAGGACGCAGCGAACTGCATCAAAGACCTCGGCCTTGGCGCGACCCTTTCCGACATGAAAAAATGCCTTGAATAGGTCGGACTTAAGCAGGGCTTATTTTAAACGCAGCTTGTAGAAATCCGCGCCGCAACGAACAATGTACAATCCATAGCTCGGAGCTTGCAGAACAGCTTTTTGGTCATTTACCCTAGTTCGGTCAATAACATTGCCTTGCAAATCAAGCAAGATTGCATCTGCACTTGTTGCACCAGTAATTTCAACAGTCCGATTGCTGACGCGCAAGTTCAAAGGATTGCTCTTTACAATAGGCAGTACATTTGCCTTTTCGCTGCTAGAGAAAGACATTGCGCTAGAACTACTATCTTCTTTAGAAGATGAACTGCCTTTATCTTCGCTGGAACTAGATGATTCTGCACTAGAACTGGATTCAACGCTGGAACTAGACAATTCATCGATGTTACTGCTAGACGATTTGGGAATTGAATCAAATATGGCGTATATCGTTGTGTCGGAAATAAGTTCCATGTCGTGGCAATTAACGTTCCATCCAGTGAACTTGCAATCATAAGTATCCATAGAATAAGATGCTGTACTAAGATTAAATTTATCGCAATAATCACGTTCCGGTCTATAAGCGATCCAGTTGTTTGATGATCCGTACATCAATCTATTACCGCATATAGCTGTAAAATCTACTTTGTAAGACCGGGTAGAGGAACTGTATACAGCCTTGTACACCTGGTCATAAACAACTTCCGTGATGGGGTGGTCCCAACCTTTAAATGAGTATCGATAAGTACTTCCCGTGGAGTCTCGGAACAAATCCGCTCCTGTATATTCAGGCAACGTTCCATAGGCAACCTTTTCTTTCTGTAGCACAGTATCATTGTAAGCCAAGAATGTCACCGTGAAGTACACATTCTCCTTGGGCTCCATTACGGCAAAAATGCTTGTATCCGAAGAAAAGACATGCTGACTTGTAATCTTCTGCGTTACGGAACCACTACGGAGTTCCCAACTGGATAATGTGTTCCCCTTGCCGTCGTCAGGAACATTTTCGTTCCAAAATGCATGGCCCAAATAGTTGGTATATACCGTATCAAAAATGTCATTGCCGACATAGCGCACAACTCTATAGGAGGGCTTTTCGCCCTTGTTGGCAATTTCTGGATACCAATCGTAATAAGTCCAAATGCCCTGATTCGCGACAGTACCCATTTTTGTATTCAACTGCCAAGCGAATTTTGCCGAGCGCATCAACGAACTGTCCAGGCCATCTTTAGAATCATATTTTTCGCTTGAATAGGAGGAATCGTAATAATTGAACGCATGAATTTTTGAAGAGTCAACAATAGTATAGAGAGGTTTATAAACGCCATATTTGGCTTGCGTCCTATTAGCAGAGTAAGAGTGAGAAACTGAACCAGAATCTAGCCCCACAAGGCCAGCGGAGTAAATTTTTGCTTTTTTATCAGTCGCCGTCATTCCTAGAGACCATACTGCAGCTCCGCAATTTTCAATAGTTCCAAGAGGCCCTTGAACAGCAGCGATTCCTCCAATGTTTCCTTCCGGAACGATAATTACATAGTCACCCATGGTCATACCATTCGCCCTAGAAATAATACTCAGGTTTTTATCTTTTCTCTGGAAAAATCCACTGTTTTTTATGGTCCCGTTATTGTAGGCGACCACACCCCCAACATTTGGACCATAGCCTGCAGTGCTGTTCCCCATAGAAGCGTTCATTGTTGCGAATGTTATGTGACCAGAATTCCAGGCCGCAATGCCTCCGGAAAACCCTTCATAGTTAAGGACCGGCCCCGCATTGTGAACGTTCTCGATTTTGCCTTCATTCCATCCGGCAATGCCACCTACATAACCGATGTTGGGTAAATAGGTGAGCGCTCCGTTTTCGCCAGTTTCGATCAAGCCCGTATTTTTCCCGGCAACGCCGCCAACGTATCCAATATTGTAAGACAAACTTGATGCTCCAGCATTTTTTACATTCAACTGAGAATTCGTCTTAAAGTTTCGAATCGTACCGTTGTTGACCCCAGCAATGTTTCCAGCGATATAGTTTACGATGTAGACATTTCCCGTTGAAGCGCCGCCCATAATGTTAGAGCTTCCTGAAGGAACCACGGAACCGTCCATGAAGCTTATGTTTTCAATAAGCCCCTCGTTGTAGCCAACAATGCCACCGGCAATGGAGTAGAACATTGCAATGGTATCTGCTTCTGAAACGTTATAGGTGGTATCAGAGCCTTTATAACTTGTGGTAATCAACGCATTTTCAAGACTCAAGTTTTTGACAATTCCGCTAGGACCGACATAGCCGAAAAAGCCATTGACCAGAGAGTCCGCATTGCGTTCGCCGCGCATGGAATGAACTCCACGAATGACATGGTTGTTTCCATCGAAAATTCCCTCAAAAGGAAATTCCTTTGAAAGACCAATCCTGTTCCAATTATTGGTATCGGCGGTTAGGGAATCCCAAAGAACAAGGTCATTTTTGAGGATGCCGTTTATCTTTGTATTTCCTAATGCAACTTCCTTAGAAAACCAGGCTAATTCGGGTGCTGTTTCTATTTCGTAAAAGGAAATCCCGTCGATGTCCGACACTTGGGGTTTCTTTGCGAAGTCGGCCCATTCAGAAGCAAAACTTAATGTAGACAGCAAAAAAAACAATGAATGCAATCATATTGTACCATTTCTGATAAGATCACTCGCGGTAAAGCTAGAAAAAATCTGCTTGGAAATTGCTTGCACGGCATCAAAGCCAGAAAACACTGCCATACAATCATACTTGACAGAGCCTACCATTAGGCCATGTCAAGCCAAGTTGAATTACTGAGTATTCCTATTCCTGCGGCAACCACCTATAAACGCTGTCCGGCCAATCATAAGTCTTCCCGCACTTGTATTCCTGGCTATTAAAGAGGATAGTTTCTTCGAAAATATCCTTACGGCAGGGGCCCTTTTCTTCGTCGATGGGGGTAATTATGTGCCAGCCCACGTATTCGCTGGTAATGGGTTCAACGAGTTCGTCGCAGTAGAATAGAGAATCTTTGAAACCGACGGTTACGCCGTATTTATACTGGTATCTGTCATCGCAGGCTGTGTACATTGCCCAGAAGGTGCTGTTTTTCCAGCCCATTTGATCACGATCGCAGACATAGTCCAGGCCATTGTATTTTTTCCATTCCATGCCGAAACTATGGCAGAATCCCATCGCCCTGTCCAATTCAGTCTCTTCGCGCCACTTGAATTCAACTACATTGTAGTAAATTCGATCGTAATTCATAGCTTCGCGAAAACAACCGTATTTCTTTCCGTTGTAGGTGATGATATCGGTTCTTCCATCTTCGCAGAGGCCGTGTTCAAGTTCAGGGCCAACCACCTCTATCCAGTTCTTCTTCGGAGAGCAGTAGTACGTGTCTCCGAGATACTCCTCGAAAGTCCCCACCTTGGCCGCGGTGCATTCCTCCAACTTGAGCGTCGCCTGCGGAGTACGCCAACCGGTAATCCAGCAGACATACTCTTCGTCGCCAAATTTAAAAATTTCTTTTTTATGCTCGCTTCGGAAAGCATCGTTGCATTTTCCAAAGGCGACTTCCGGAGTGTACTTGGTCCAACCGGTGTCCAGGCATTTGTACGATGTTTTTTTGACGGTGGACTTGATTTCGTTTAGTAATTTCTTGGAGCAGAAACCGAGGGAATCGTCGACGGCTTTGAACTTGATCCACTTTAAATTCCTGCAGCCGTAACTTGTGTTGATGAACTTCTTGGTGGAGCCCTCGTTTTCTTCGGTGCATTCCGCCAGGAATTCCGCCTGGGTGGCCGTGCGCCACTTGGAGTCGCAAATGTAGGGCGTGCCGTCGTAGTCCTTTATGATTCCCCGGATGTCCTTGGTGCAGAATCCCAGCTTTTTGGTGACGTTGTCGATTTGCGTCCAGGTGGGCGGTTCTACACAGGCGTAGCCGGTTCCCTTATAATCCACGATCGTGTTGATTTTGAGTTCGGAGCACTTGCCGTAGTAATCGCTAACGCCTGCGGTGTGCCATCCACTACTGTCGCAGGCGTAAACGCCTATGTCGATGGTGTCGATGTCGTTGTACCTCTTCGGTTCGCAAATGCCCAGTTCCTGTTCTACGGCGGTCATTTTGGTCCAGGCGCCGTTGGAACGGCAGGCGTAGGACACTGAGCCGAAATTAATGACTTTGTTGAGTTTGGTGTCGTCGCAAGCACCCGTGTAGTCTGCAAGTTTAGCCGCGCGCCAACCGGTGGAATCGCAGAAGTACGGGTCGATGCTTTCGCCCTTTTTTACGGTGTCGATGACGCCTAATTTTTTAGGAGTGCAAAGCCCGATGGAATTTTCAAGAGTCGTGAACTTTTCCCAAGTGCTGTCGGTGCGGCAGGCGTACTTCCTATCATGGAATTCCATAACATCATAGTACTTGCTTTCGTTGCAGTCGCCCACGTAATCGACAATTTTCGCAAAGCGCCAGCCCGTAGTGTCGCAGTAGTAATATTCCAGCGAATCCTTCGCGGGAATCGTGTCGATTTTTCCAATGTTTTTTGCGGTGCAAAGCCCAATGGATTTTTCAACTGCGTTGAGTTCACGCCAAGAGGAATCTTTACATATAAACTTCTTGCCATTCAGTTCGCGTACATCGCCGTCGTTTTCATCGGCGCATGCAGCGCCAGCCTCGTTCATTGTGGCGAGCGTCCAGGAGCCGTTGCAGACGTACAGCGAATCTCCGTAGTAATGAAGTTCGCCGCGGTCGCCCCAAGAACAATCGGAGTCGTTCCCCTTAATCCATTTGCCACCTTCGCAAGAGTAGTTCTTGCCCGCACCCGCCACGAAAATATCGCCAAAGTCATCTTCCGTCTCGGCATTGCAAATGGGCAACTGTTTTTCGTTTTCTACAAACGACAATTTTCTGACGCAACGCAGCGAGTAGAAACCGTAAAACTCTGATTCCATCATGCGCGCCTTGCCATCCTTGCCAACGACAAACATGCTGTCGTTGTTTGTCAACAGGTAAGTCCTTTTACCCTTGTCGGAGCAACCTAGCGAATCCTTATCGAAGGTACCGCGCCTGCAGAAACCCGCCATTTGGGGATTGAACCCAAGCCCAGCATCGGTGAGATCGCTCGTGACACGCAGCAGGTACCTGTAATCCGCAGAAGACGGCACTACAAATCCGGTAGGGCACATATTGTTCATTGTATAATCCCTGAACAAGCGACCATCGGTCTTGCAGTTGTTACGGTCGTTGTCGTAGCACATGTCGTAATTCTCGAACGCGGTGGTAGCATCCAACAAGTTTTCCGCAATCCACTCGTAAGGTCCGATTCGAACCGTCTTGTACTCGTGATTGTATGTGGAATCGTAGATTGTGCCGTTGACGATGTTCATCATTCCTAAATCGGATTTGTATTTCACACCCACCAGCGAAGAATCCTTGTAACTGCTTGCAGAAATATCAGCTTCCTTTTTCTGGAAACTGGAACTGCTTTCAGCACTGCTGGAACTCATTCCTGCAGGTTTTCCATCACTGTCGGAACTTTCACTGTCGCAAAAATCGTCTTCGCAGATTTCGTCCGTACCGGAGGGATCCTCGAAATCGCTGTCAGAACCGCTGTCACCGCAAGCCGCCATGAAAAAAGGCACGGCAACGCAAAATGCACAAAAATACCGTTTGAATGAAAAATATTGAAAATTCATAACACCCCGTCAATTTACCGATAGGCACGTTTTATAAATATAACTATTTGAAATTGTAAAGGTTATAGACTCACATCACATCTATTCCACATCATTCCTGTCGATCGCCATCGTAATAGCGGCGTATCTGATCGTGGACATGATTTAGCACGAAAATTTCAAGGCGAAATGAAGTTTTTTTACTACAAACGCGCTGAAAAAGCCCTATATGTATCAGGGTGTAACATATAGAAAAAATGCATGGGAAATGAAGGGTGTTTATGGAATCACGATTGCTGCGGGCGACTGGGAGTCCCTTTATTCTTTTTCTACTATTTGGTCGTAAATAGT
The DNA here is from genome assembly GCA_024398965.1 of Fibrobacter sp. NCBI lineage: Bacteria > Pseudomonadati > Fibrobacterota > Fibrobacteria > Fibrobacterales > Fibrobacteraceae > Fibrobacter > Fibrobacter sp. The sequence continues at coordinate 8,071 of JAKSIF010000053.1, forward strand.
ACGAGGAAAACTTTATGAAGTTCGGTTTGTTGAAAACGTTTGCATTTGGAAGCGTTATTCCCCTTGCCGTTGTGTTTAATGCTTGCGGCGACTCCAGTTCTTCCGCCCCTAGCAGCAAGGAGCTTCCGGTGGAAGTTTCCACCAAGGATGAGCTGAGGACTTACGCCTGCAACGAAGATGTCAAGGGCGAAATAGTCTACGTATCAGAAGTAGAAACAAACTACGAATGTAACGGCGAAAAATGGTTCCGATCCGAGGACCAGACAAAGCCAAGTTCGTCTTCTGCAAAATCCTCCTCCAGTGGCAAAAGCGAATCCAAGTCCTCATCCTCTGTAAAAAATGACGGCGAATGCGAATGGGATTTCTGCTGGAGCAAGATGTCTGATAAAATCGCCTGCACGCAAGAAATTGCCTGTACTCGAGCATACTATACTCCGTCGGACGACGTATTCCTCTGCGATTATGACGTAGACTTTAGGGAATGGGGCTGGTACATCTACATGGATTTTGAATCCAAGAAAAGAAACTATTGCTACAACCGTTCTGCAGAACCCAAAATTGACAGAAGCGAGTACGATCCCGAAACGAACACCCTCAAGGACCTGCGCGACGACAAAACCTACAAGACATTAACCGTAAATGTTTCAAAAACTTACACCGTTAATAAAACTGAAAAGCTGAAGAAATATACAAGGGTGTGGATGGCCCGCGACCTGTCATACAAGTATGGCAATGCGCAAGATATATATACCATGGCGCAGGCCCTCGATTCAAACAGACTGTTCAAGGAAGTTAACCCGCTGTTCAAGCGAGGCATCTGCCCTAAGGGCTGGCACATTCCTAGCAGTCGTGATTTCTGGGATTTTATGGATACCGTAGGTGATTCAACATTCTACGCCAATGACAAGGGATCCTCGTACTTTGGCAACCACATAGCAATCTTCTTTTACTACGAACCAGACTCTAAATATATGCTAAACCATTTTGCGTACAATCTGGACAAATCACAGACGGTGCAAACTAATTGGATTGGTGGAGAACAAGCCCTCAGATGCATTATGGATTACGATCCAGATGATATCGTAATCGACGAACTGTTCCCCGAAGGAATAAAGGAACCGGGTTATTATGCATCCAACTGCCCCGAAGGTCACAACTGCAAATATGCAACATCTACGGACTACCTGAACCAGAAAGAAGTCTATGGTGAATTTCTTGATGAACGCGATGATCAGGTCTATAAGACCATAAGGATTGGCGAGCAGACATGGATGGCCCAGAACCTGAACTACGCCGACAGCGTGCAAACCCCAATCCTTAAGGGAGCGACCTTGTGCGGCGGCGGAGCATACGACTCAACAACTGCAGGTGATTGTGCAATATACGGACGACGCTACACATGGGATGCGGCAACCAGCGGTTCAGTCCGAGGCATTTGTCCTAGAGGCTGGCACATCCCTAATAAAGACGAATTCTTGACATTGCTTAAACTTATAGATATGTCCACCAGCCAATCGTCAGAGTTCGCAGAATCAAACAATGGCGGGAGTTACCTCAAATCCGAAGGCGGTTGGGGTGAAGTAAGCTATGGAGAAAATTCGTACGGGTTCTCTGTTATTCCCTCGGGATACTACTACTTCGATACTGGCGAACACAATTTTGACGCCCGTTTTTGGAGTTCTACCGAATACAGTTCTACACTGGTTTTTAGCCTGCGAATGGAAGAAACCAACCGAAACGACCCCTATGGTAAAGGAGTCATGCTCGCCACACAACAAAAGAACGCATTTTCTACGGGCAATACGGCAAGCGTTCGCTGCCTCAAGGATTCGGAATAAGTTGACAAAGGTACCGATATGAAAAATCCATTCATCAAAATCATTTCCTATTGCACCTTTGCATGTACAGCCTTGTTTACTGCAGCGGCGCTTTCCTCCTGTGGCGACGACAGTTCCAGCAACAAGGCACCCGAGTTTTTATCCGAAATCGCAGACGAAGATGAAGAACTTGATTCCAGTTCTTCAGGCAGTAACGACGTTACGGACAAGGACAGCACTGAAAAAGACTCAATCCCTCCTAAAAAGGAAGTGGACATTCCTGTAGACAAATACGTGGACTCCACTCTTCTTGGTGAAAAGTTCGATTCCAACATCGGAACCCTTGACATTGTCAAGGGCAGCATCTACGATTCCACCTATGACCGAGAATACAAAACGGTAAAGATCGGCCCTTATGTGTGGATGGCGGAGAATCTGGAATTTGGAAAGGTCGTGACCGATTTCGGTAATTTCATAAAGAACGATAAAGAAATCAATGACCTGTGCTACGGCAACGACGAAAAGAACTGCAAGTCCGGTGGCCGTCTGTTCCGTAACATTGTAAGGGACGCGGTGTGTCCCGAGGGCTTTTATATTCCCTCAATTGCGGATTACAAATACCTGATGAAGGTTTCCAAGGACATTGCGGACCAATCATTCGGATTTGCCCCCCAGATGGCAGGCTTTTGCAAGGGAAACTCAAAAAGCATCGATTCCATAACTTGCGACCAAAAGGATAAATCCGCCTATCTCCTGACCAAGGACAAAGGCGTATTCAACGTGGCGTCCAATGGCGAAGCCAACATCAAGGTTGCCGAATCCAACGGATATTATTCCCTGCGTTGCATGAAACTCACTTCATTCGTGGAAGACGAAAAGAAGTTGCCCATATGCGACGAACAGTCCGTGAACGACCTGGATTATTTCTATGTCGCCGACAAGGGTGTCAACTACATCTGTGATGGAACCCAGTGGATTAAGGACAGAGGCAAGAAATGCACCTGGAGTGACATGGGAGAAAATCGTTACTATAAGGATACCCTATTCGCTTGTAAAAACGGCGTGTGGACCCCAGCGCGAATAGAGGACACTGATTTAAAATGCACTTCGGATATGGCAGGAGATGTATACGATCTGAATGGTATAAGGTATGTATGCAATCGGGAACGATGGGCAGAAATTACCGACATTGAAAAAGCCATTGGTATTTGTTCACCCAAGAATCTCTTTGCCACGGATACGGTTTACGATCGAGGAAGCGCCAGACTTTATGTATGTCGTGAATCAGGATGGATAATCCCCCGCAGTGTAGAAGACTTGGCCGGAAAATGCGATTCTACCAAGCTTTACGAAATCGTTGATTATAAAGAATATCGATACGCCTGTCGAGAATATGGATCTTGGATAACTTTATCAAACGCCGAAAAAGAATATGGAATTTGCCATCCCGGGATTCATGGAAAAATGGATACCACAGAAAATAATTCCGTTGTAGTTTGCGACTCTACAGGCTGGAGAATCGCAACCGCGAAAGATCTCTATGGGGCGTGTGAACCCTCTAGGAACTATGAAGTGGTGGATGTGGGAAGCTATAAATACGCATGCCGAACCACCGGTGAATGGACGTCTTTATCTATCACGGAATCCGCAATAGGTGTATGCAATCCCGAAAAGGAAGGCGTTATCGATACCTCAGTTGAGTATCTCTCGACTAAATATTACATCTGTGATAATGGTGTATGGCGTATTGCCGGGATGGTAGATTACATCGGTGAATGTACTGCTGCAAACAAGGACTCCATTGGGATTTATGGCGTCACCCCGTACCTCTGTGACTCCAGTTGGCGTGCGGCAACACAGGACGAATACCCTTGTACAGAAAATATTGAGGGAGAGGTTAATCGTTTTGGAAGTAAAGACTATGGCTGCGTGAATTTGACATGGAGAGAGCTTACGTCCAAGGAAAAAATCTTCGGTCTGTGTTGGGGCAGGAATCTCGACGAAAAAGCCTCTCAAGGTGATTCCGTATTTTTTTGTAGAACAAATGGTTGGACATATTTTAACCCGGATGTAGACTATGGCAGATTTACCGATTCCCGTGATGGGCAGGTATATGAGACTGTGAATATATGCGGCGAAGCGAAGACAGACTGTCAGACCTGGATGGCTCAGAACCTGAACTACGCCTACAAGGGCGTGAAATACAACTATTTCGGTAGTACTTCCGACTCTAGCAGCTGGTGCATTGATAACGAAATTTCAAACTGCGATAAGTTCGGCCGACTCTATACTTGGGGAACTGTGATGGATAGCGCCGCACAGTTCAGCGAGAATGCGGGAACCAGGTGTGGCAATCGTGGGGCTTGTACGCCCAACAGTCCGCACCGCGGCATTTGCCCCGAGGGCTGGCATGTGCCGACAAAAGAAGAGTTCAGCACCCTGTACAATAACGTTGGAGGAATCACCTATGCTGGTAGATGGTTGAAATCCACCAGTGGCTGGGTGGGTCGTTTCGGTAGCGGTAATGGTAGGGACAAGTACGGTTTTACTTTGATCTTCGTCGGTTACAGAGATGACAAGGAATTCCACGTAGCAGATGTAAGCTCCCGCTTGTGGACCGCTTCAGAGAGCGAAAATGGCAGCTGGGCGTGGAGTTACCACTTTGATATTCAGGTAAGCAAACCTAACGCATCCAATGACAATAAATATTACGGTCAAAGTCTGCGTTGCGTAAAGGACTAATTGCTTTTTTCAAAATCCCCGCGCATAATCGCTTTTAACAGAGTTTTAACATGAACACATTCAAAAAAATCACACTCACCAGCGCGGTCGCTTTTGCGCTGTTCACCTTTAACGCCTGCGGCGATGACTCCAACTCTACCAGCGCATCCGGTGAAAATAGTGCACTGAGTTCCGCTGTTGAGGATGATGAATCATCCTCCAGTATCAACGGTGACTCTTCCTCTTCTGTCATTCCTGGTTCCTCATCAAGTGTCATCCTGAGCGATAGCGAAGGATCTAGCAGTAGCGTCAAGGGCAGCGCCCCAGCCGATGGGGCGTCATCCTCTTCTGTCATTCCCGACCCCGATCGGGAATCTAGCAGTTCCTCGGAAAAATCCAGCAGCAGTAAGGACAACTTCAGTTCGTCGGTTAGTTCGTCTTCGAGTGAAATAACCGACTATGTTGGGTTGCCCTGTGAAGGCATACTTTCAGATGGAAATACGGGAAAAATATATTTGTGCGTGGATGGACGATATGTGCTTTATGTGCCTACGGAAAGTTCCAGTTCTGGGCCCTATGAACCGTTCGACCAAACTCTGCCTTTGGAAAAGTTTAAGGAAGAGCGCTACAAGACATTTACTGACTCGCGCAATGGCCGTATTTATTACTACCTGACAATCATGGGCAAAGATGAAGATGGCATCAAGGATACCATAGACGTTATGGCACAGAACTTGAATATCGCCGATGTCACCTTGAAGGCTAGCGAAAACATGACCGACGACACGAAAATTGAGCGCTATTGCTATAATGACGACACCACCAAGTGCGACCGTTACGGCGGCCTTTACCAGTGGGCGGAGATGATGGGTTTCAATGACAGTTGTAATACTAAGAGTTGCGCCGACCTTATACAGCCAAACCACCAGGGAATTTGTCCAAAAGGCTGGCGTTTGATGACGCGGCATGATTTTGAAGTTGCCCGAAGCAGTACGGAATACGGGGTCCGTGGCTTGCGTTCTGAATATAATTTTACAGGAAACAATGAAAGCGGACTTTCTCTTACCGGGTCGGGCAGGTATTTCTACCAAGAAAGATATGAATATATAGATGATAGCTTCTTTATGTTCTATCCCAAAGAGTTGTATGATGGGACCGTGGTTAGTAGTCAAAATATTTCGCGTGATTCAGACGGGTCTGCGCTTTCTGTGGAGTCCAAACTTAACGCCCTTTCCGTCCGTTGTGTCAAATAAAAATGAATTTCAACAAAGACATCCAAGATGAAAAGCATATCTAAGAAATCTTCCAAGAAGAACTCTCAAAATAATTTCAATATTGAACCCCTTGAACCGCGCATGATGATGGATAGAATTCTTAGCATTAAAAAAAGCCCAAGCCGCGTCTAAAAAATCAGCAAGGAAAATTTGCTCGTGATGACTGCAAAATCGGCATCCATCAACAGCGCAAGATTTGCATAGACACACCGACGGAAGC
>JAKSIF010000054.1 GCA_024398965.1 Fibrobacter sp.
TTTTTTTGAAAAAATTTCATTCCGTTGACATGGAGCCTTTATGAAAAAAATATTCTTTCTCCTGATTGCAGTGTTTTTCCTCAGTGCTTGTACGTACCACTACGGTCTCAAGGAAAACTGGATTGACGATGACGACATCCAATTTGTTCTGCAACACCCTGAAGTCAAGGAATGGATGAAGGAATTCGGTGAACCGGTCATTACCGAGTACCACCAAGATACAGTTGAGTTCATATACAACTATAAACCACACCTCTACAAGGTAGAGAAAAATGGATACATGCAAAAGGTCTCCAACAAAGATCGCGTAGACCTTTGGAGTGATCGAAACGAACTTCTTTCCCTGAAGATCGTCAACAATGTGGTGGTGGGAATCAAGATACGTCAAGAATTTGTCCCTGTAACAAAGAATGAAAATGCCACGCAAGGTCCAAGCATTTGGCTAATCATCCTCGGGATCCTCTTAACCGCAGGCATAGTCACTTTTGTTGCCGTTGATTAGGGAGTTAATATGTCGCTTAAATTTGTCCTTCCATTACTTCTGCTCGCCACCATAGCCTTTGCTGATGAATGCGAATCTCTTTGCAGTGAATGCGAAAATGATAAAAGCGAAATCTGCGCAAATGTTATAAAAACCTGCGGCTGTGATTACAGTACTGCCCAGCAGGAGGAAACGGCCGATGTAAAGTCACCTTCCAAGTCCACGGTCATAGATGTGGATTTCGACCATAATGAAGAAAATAAAGCCCCCATCAAAAAAAACATCATCGACGTCAACTTCGGTGACAACGGAGACATGGAACATACTGCCGTCAAGAAATCCGACGGCAGCTACGAAATTGAGAAACGATCAAACAAAGGTCTTATAGCAGCCTCTGCAGCAGTGGTAATCGCCATAATCATTTTTCTTGCTATATAAAATGAAATCTTTCTTAATTCCATTCTTGCTAACCACCTTTACGCTAGCTTTTGGACAGCAATCCGAAGCCTGCAAAAAGCTCTGCAACTCATGTCCTGCAGACACCAGTCTCTTTGACCAGTACGAAGAAGCTCCCGAGAATACGGCTCAACCCCTATGCAACAGGATTGAATCAAACTGCGGTTGCTACGCCTATGCACGCAACGAATGGCTAAAGACAAAGGCTCAGGAAGAACCCTCACAAAGCCTCTCGAATCCTGAAGTTTCTCAAGACACAGTCGCAGAAACAGCAACTGAGGAACCGGATTCCGCAGAAACCATTCCACAGGAAATCAAAGAAGAGGCCATCCCTCCTCAAGATTCCGTTATGGTGGACAGCACAGCAAACAGCCCAGAAAAGAACGAAGAACCTGGTCCCATTATTCAGGTTGAACAAACGGCGAAAACATCCCCAAAAACTTATTTCTCCTTGGCAAGAGACCCCTCGAGAATCACTGCTCTCGGCTTCAATTTACTTGGTGGCGAAATGATCGAAAGGGGCTTTCCCGGTTATAACCATTCCGCTCATGGAGACGGATTCAATCTTGGTTTGGGAGGATTCTACCGTTACTATTTCTACAGATGGGGCTCAATCCAAGCCGGCGCAAATATCATCTATGAATTTATAAACAACAATGGACTGGATTACAACAATCCTACAATCAACTACAACGACTCCTACTATAGTGAATATGTACGTATTGATTCAGACATTGACTATCATAATATTTCATTGGAATTTCCGGTCAATCTCCGTCTCGGTATCGGCATAAATAAGATCATCGGAGGCTTTGCAAGTGGAACATTCGCTATTCGCAAGCCCTTCTACGAATGGGAGTCTGTTTCATCAGAAATAAAAGTCAACTTTAACGGCTTTCATGACTACGAAGATAAGGAAGAAAGCTATAGCGACTTCTTCCCTGCGGACGCCTGGGAATTTCATTTCTATTTTGGATTTGGCCTAGAAATCAAAGAACATTTTTCAGTACAGTTCCAATGGTTAGCCTGGAACCAAGCCACTGGTTACGGGCATTCCTTTTATCACGAATTGTTTAATGATAACAGTAGCTGGCGAATAACAGCTGATTTCAGTTTCTAGGGAGCAGATATGAGTTTTTATAAAGAACATCTGTTAGTCATCTCCACCCTGTTCGCCATCTCCGTTTTATGTTCCTGCGGCGACGGTCCCATGGAAGCTGCAGAAGAAGACTTCCAAGACACGATTTCTAAAGCAGAGCAACAGCTAAGCAGCATGGAGCACAAACATTCCAGTTCCAGCATGCGCTATAGCAGCTCGTATGACTACCGGAATGATAACTACAGTTCTTCCAGTAGCTCATACAACTACTGGGATGATTTCTATTCCTCCAGCAGTTCAATTTATATTCCACCCAGCAGCTCCAGCACTCGGTCTCCGTCTCTAGTTCAGGACATGACCATATATTTCACCCTCACATACTATGAACAAATATCCTCCAATTGGGATGCGTTCAATGGAGCTGGCGATCCTGAGGTATCATTCACCATTTATCTCTATAACAAAAACAACACATCTCTTGGTTCCAAGAGCACGGGACTACTGCTAAATAAACAGGATACCAGGAAATGGAGCGGATTGAGTTCAATCTCGTTACCTGTTCCGGCATCAACATACAAAATAAGAGTCTGTCCCAAAGTCATCGACGAGGACTTATCGGAACATGACGACTATACCTCCGGCAACTGCTACGACAAATCCGCAATAGGAATGCTAGATTCCTACGAAAATGTATATCAATCCGACGACTCCAAGGACTACTCCTTGGAATGGGAATGGTATTTGTACTAAATTATAATACGGATTAGGATACATTAAGGAGAAAGTATGAGTTTTTTTAAAGCACTTAAGGTCAGTGCCTTCTTTCTTTTGGGCTCCATCGCCCTTTCAGCATGTTCAGGCGAAGATGGCAAGGACGGGGTTTCTGGTGCCGACGGCAAGGATGCCCCCGAAGTCAACATAGATTCCCTAGCCAGCGCACTTCGTGAAGAAATCACCGGCTCCCTTTGGGACACACTCTACGCAGAGCCCTATGTGGACACGGTATACAACATTCTCTTCGACAACGCCTTCGCCAGTTCCTGGATGGATTCTGTCCGTGAAGCTCTTATAGATAGTTTAAAGAGTGCGGATTTCGATTCCCTTTACGAGAAACTGTACGACAGCGTCTATTACGACATCTACTCCAAGAATGTAGTCCGCCACCTGGATGGATGGGTCTGGAGCTATCGCGAAGAAATCAACGCCGCCTTTGCCGACCAATACGCCCTTATGTACAAGGATTTCAAGAACAACGGCGAACCTTACCCTGTACCTGTATCCATCAAGGCCCGCAACCAGTGCGATGTCAAAAAGGAAAGCTGCCGCTGGAACAAGGTCTTGCTCAAGGCATGGATTCCAGGCTTTACCGATACAGCAAGTGTCACAGGCATCGTCAATCCGGGCGAAGAAATCATTCTCGGACCCACCTTCGATTTTGACAATGCCTCCCTGGCAGAGATCACAGTTCCTGAAAAGACCCAGATTCAGTTGCGAGGCTATGCGCTTGAAAACGACAAGGAAATTCTCTTCTATTCCGAATCGAAGCCCGTTACAATCAACCCCATCCAGGTCTACGGATCCGAACTTATCGGTATCAAGAATTATTCCTGGTATCACGCCGTCTGGGTCACCCCGAACATGGATTCTATCACCACGATCCACAAGGAACTGGAAAAGATTCTCCCCGGCGGCCAGGTAAAGGCATATCAGCTTTACGGTGACGACCCGGACCTGATTACAAGTTCTGCACGCCTTGTTCAGGCTGTCTACAACGTGCTTAAGGACAAAGGCATCAACTACGTCAATAACACAAGCGCAGCAAGCATCGGTCAGAAAATCAAGTACCCTGTAGAAGTCCTGCGCACTACACAGGCCAACTGCATCGAAGGCGTGAACCTCTTCGCATCCATCCTGGAATCACTGGGAATGCACACCCTGATCGTCACGATTCCGGGTCACGCCTTCCTTGGCTGGTACACCAACGAAGAAAAGACAAACTTCAACTTCCTGGAAACCACCATGGCCTGGGGCAAGAATGCAGCTTCCTTTAGCGAAGCCTATGAAGCAGGAATGAACGAATTCACCGAACAGAAGGAAAGCGGAAACTTCGAGAGCGGTAAGTCCGAAATCATTTCCATTACCGAGGCTCGTCAATTCGGCATCATGCCCAACGACATCCCGTAATACTACACCTCGATATTCACTCGACTGATCTTGTTCGCGTCCTTGGTGACGCGAACATTTTTTTCAATCCTGTTTTCAAGTTCGTTCACGTGGCTAATGATGCCAACAAGGCGATGGTCACCGGCAAGATTCTGCAGAACGTTGATAGCGGACTTCAGGCTTTCATCATCCAGGGAACCAAAACCTTCGTCGATGAACATGGTGTCCAGCTGGATGCCGCCGGCAGAACTCTGCACTTCGTCGGCAAGGCCCAAGGCAAGGGACAGAGACGCCAGGAAACTTTCGCCACCGCTCAACGTCTTCACCTCACGCGGCTTACCGCTGGCATGGTCAATGACGTTCAAGTCCAAGCCAGTCTGGACCTTGTTATTAGATGCATCCCTACGGCGGATCAATTCGTACTGGCCGTTGGAAAGCAGATGGAAACGCCTGTTAGCGTGGCGGATAATACGGTCAAAGTAGGAAGTCTGCACGTAGGTTTCCAGCATCAGCTTGTCACGGCCGGTCAAGGCGCCGTTCGCTGTATCGGAAAGGTTCTTCAGCCACTGACGCTTTTTACTTGCAGTACCCAAATCTGCCGCCGTGGCCTGGATCTTCTCCAGAGTTTCCTTGTTCTGCTTGAATCGGCCGGACGCTAGTTTCCATGTATCCATCTTTTGGGCCTGTTGACCCTTCAGTGCTCCAAGTGACTGGTTCAAAGCATCCATATCATATTCAGGCGCACCTTCCAGGGACTTGTTGAATGCATCAATCTGAGCCTTCAAACCCTGAAGATCCTTATCGCAATTATTGAATGCGTCCGTCGCTTTTTGCAGAGCCTCGTTGAGGCCATCCAGCGCCTTCTGCAATTTCCTGATTTCATCCGACGCAGCAGCCTTGCTTTCAAAGGCAAGGCCCTTGAGCAAATCTGCGATGGCATTTTTAAGGCCTTCGATTTCCTTTTCTGCTGCAGCATTGTTACGACCCAATTCTTCATTGGATGCTCGCATTTTTTCAAGAGCTGTTTCCTTGGCAGGAATTCCAGTTTCCTTATTTTCCAGTTCCTGCTTGCGATTAGCCTTCCTTGATTCAGCCTCGCATTCCGCCGACAGGCGATTCAGTTCATCGCGATTCTTCTGGAATTCTTCATTGCCGCGAACCTTTGCATCCTCGATGGCACATTCCCCAAAGAGCTTATTCAACTCTTCCTGAAGATTTCTCTTTAAGCCTTCGCACTTTACGTTCTGCTGTGCAGCAAGTACGTTCTTATGGTTGCGTAGGGCCTCCGCCTCGTCAGATAATTTCTTTAGTTCTTCAAGCTCTGCCTGAGTAGGAGCTTCCTCAGATTTACAAGCCTTATGGGGATGATGAGTTGATCCGCACACAGGACATTCGCAGCCCTCTTCTAGGGACTCTGCAAGAATACCTGCCTGCTCATTTCGGAAAGCGTGATCCTTCTTATCATAATCCGAGCGCAGGGTTGCATACTGCTTGTCTGCCTTAAGGTATTCTTCTTGCGCAAGTTTCAAGCTTTCAACTTCGGCGTTATAATTCTTCACCTGGGTGCCGACAGCCCTGATATCAGCCTGACGCTGATCCAGTTTTTCAATTTCCGCCTTAACCAGCTTTACCTTGTTATCACCGGCGTCAGAAAGGCCCTCCAACTCAATCTTCATCTGCTGAATTTCTGCAGCCTGATTATCGATAAGCGCGCGGCCACTATCAAAATTTTTCTGATCTTGCTGCAGCTTGGCTTCCTTCAATTTCAATTCTGTACGCTTCTGTTCAAGACCATCATACTGAGGCAAGGAATTCGTAATCGTCGTGATCTGGGCCAGCAACTTTTCACATTCAGGCTTTTTATCTTCCTGAACTTTTTTCGCTGCAAGTTTTTCCTGAAGTTCAGCATTCTTTGCAGGAAGTTTTTCCTGCGCAGCCTTTAAATTGGCGCGGGCCTTTTCAACTTCGCCAGCCTTGCCAACCAACTTGTCCTGTTCAGAAATCCTTTCCTTGAGTTTTTCCAGTTCCGCTTCGGATACCTTTACCACGATTTCGTCTTCAGCCAGCAAGTTCCTCAACAGTTCACAGATTTCTTCCCAATCTGCAATCTGGCGATTCTTTGCCAGGCCAAGTTTTTCTAAAACCTCTTCCCTATAGGCCGACGCCTCTGCACACTGGATTCCAGAAACATAGGTGCAACCTGTCTGCACTAGGGCTTCGCAGGTCTTTCCAAAGGCACTCGCCTCATCACTCAGCTTTTTCTGCAGCTTTTCAAAATTCTCGGTCTTGAAGATCTTGCGGAATGTCTCACGACGATTCTTCGTATCTTCCAGAAGAATCTTCATGAAGTCACCCTGGGCAATCATGGCAATCTGGGAGAACTGATCCTTGTCCAAGCCACCCATCACCGACTTTACCGCATCAGTGACATCCTTTTCCTTGGATACACTGCGGCTAGCCGCGGTGACCTTCCCGCTTTCGTCGGGATAAAAGAAGGTTACAGATGCGGCCGCCTTCGTCATGCCCTCGCCACGGGCCTTCGGGCGTTCATACTCAGGATTTCTGCAAATGCGGTATTCCTTGCCATCGTAGGCAAAGGTCAGCTCCACGCCCGTGGGGGTTTCCGGCTTTGCATTGGTGCAACGGAAAAGCTTGGCATCGTCGCGATTGTCTCCGCTGGCCTTTCCAAAAAGGGCGTAGGTTATGGCGTCGAAAATGGTGGTCTTGCCAGCACCGGTATCGCCGCTAATCAAATAGAGACCATGGGTTCCCAATTTTTCAAAATCAATTTCGGTGCGTTCAGCGTAAGGGCCAAAACCAGTAACAACAAGCTTCAAAGGTCTCATTAGTTCTTGCCCTCCCAAATGGAATCAATCAGGTTCCTAACAAAATCACTTTCCTCGGCAACCATCTCGCGATTATTCATTTCCTTGAAGAAGTCGCAGAATATCTCTGTAGGAGATTTTTGATCCACATTTTCAAAATCCAGGTTGGCGACACTTCTTGTACGTGAATTGTTGTACGACAACGTCATCAAGTGGGGATAGTATCCTCGCAACTTGGCTGCAGCATCGTTCACATCACTTTCGTCCGTGAGAACCGCATAGATGTAATCGTCCAGGCTCTTGCCCTCCCGTACCTGCACATCACGGAATTCCGCAGAAACAAGCTCCGCAAACAGTCCCTCGATCTTACGCACATCGCGCATGGGCTTCAAGGGAACTTCGCGAATGTTCAGCTCGCAACCGCTACCCATAGCGCCTACCTCAGACATCGCACCCAATTCCACCACCGTCACCGACTTTACGTGGGCCGCCTCGGAAAGTGAATACTTCAAAGGCGTGCCGCTATAGCGAACGCGACCAACTCCAGCTTCGTTCTTCGCCACGTTTTGCGGACGATGGATATGGCCCAATGCTACATAGTCGAAACCGTCAAAGGCGTAGGCCTCCACATTGTCGAGACCGCCAACGAATTCCTCGGAGCCATTTTCGTCAACCTGGGCCCCCGTTACAAACTGATGGGCAAGCAAAACATTGCGGTGTCCAGCAGTCCGCTCCATTTTAGACAAAGCCATCTGAATGGCGCTGGTATAATCCGTAACCAGCTCGCGCTCAGCATCAGCCTGCTCCCCCGTACCGAGGCAAGCGCGGATTGTCGCCGGACGCACAAAGGGAAGCATCCACACATCCACTTCGCCAAAGTCATCCTTCAAGGTCACGGGTTCAAAGGAGCCGTTATAGACCGGAGACATGTATACGCCACGTTCCTGCATCAGGCGGCCGCCAAAGGCAATGCGCTCCGCAGAATCGTGGTTACCGCTCAGTACAAAGGTCTTGACGTTACGGCTGGAAAGATCCACCAGAAAATCATCAAGCACCTGGACCGCCTCGGCGCTAGGTACAGACTTGTCATAAACGTCCCCGGCAATCAAGATTGCATCGGGTTTCTCGCTGTCCACAATTTGCAGAATCTGCCCCAGAATATACTTCTGATCCTCGAGCATGGAATGCTCGCAAATACGCTTTCCTATATGCAAATCAGCCGTATGGATAAACTTCATAAAAACTCCGCCCTGACCAGGGCTCCATTATTCCACATACAAATATACTATCGTAAACATGACACTAAAATGTCAAATAAAAACTTGTCCAATTATTGAAGTTTTTCACAGCGTCTCCTAAATGGCGACCTTCAAATAATTCTATCTATGAATTATTAATTCAAGAACCTGAATTTTTCACACAGCAGAGGGCACTATGAATCTGGACGTTACCGCAATTCCAGGCTACTACAGCCGCCTTGTCATGGCAAAGAACCAGGGACACTTCAAGATTGCAACAGCAATCCTGGAACTGATTACCGGTTCCTCCGTCGATGATTCCACCTCTGCAGAAGGCCGCAAGGCTCTCGACAAGATTGCCCAGGCAAAGGGACACGCCGCAGCCATCGCCGCCGGCAAGGAATCCGATGCAGTGCCGCCCGCAGGCGAAGCCGCCGACTGGCAGAGCTATATCCTGGAAAACCCGCCTTACACCCGTAAGATGTCCCTGGCACTTGCCGCCTACTTCGTAAAGGCAAGCCTTCTGGAAACCGCCTACGAAATGTACCTCTGCGCATCCGAGCTGGACGAAGACGGCAGCGCTCCCGAGGAACTGGAAGCCATCAAGTCCGCTGAATCCGGCAACATGGCAAACGAATTCGGTAAGCAGTGCGAAGCCGCCGGCGATTACGCCAAGGCAGCCAACTGGTACAAGAAGGCAAAGAGCGCAGGCCTCGCCGACGCCGACGCAGCCCTTGACCGTATGCAGGCCTTCCACGGCGTTACCCGCTACCTGGCTCCCTGGGTAGAAATCGCTAAGAAGACCGGCCGCAAGGAGCTGGCAGAAGCCATTATCGCCGTCGCCCAGAACGCCAAGGCCGGCAACATGGATCCCGTTACCATCGGCGAATCCGTTGTTCCTCCCTGCTACGAAGAAATGGACTTCTGGGAAAGCGAAATGGATTCCTACCAGAAATTCTCCGGCGACAGCAGCACCGAATTTGGCAACGCCATTATCGCCGTAGGCAAGATCCTGGAACGCGCCAAGATGTACAACAATGCACTCCGCTGGTACAAGAAGGCAGTGGTATACAACAACGCGGCCAACGCCGATGCACACCGCATGCTTCCCCTCAAGAGCAAGTCCGCCATCATGCGTGAAGCCGAAGACATCTACGACAGCGCAAGCCCCATTCCCGCCCTCTGGAAAGTAAACGGCTAATCCGCTGCAAGTCACGAAATTTTATTCTGACAAAGCCAAGGTATAAAAAAACACAACGTCATCGGCGCTGTGTTTTTTTTGTAATGACAGGAATCCGTCCAAGTGTTATTGTATATGGACTTGCCTTGTCATGCCCTTCAGCTGTACCAGGTAACTTCCAGCATGAGGCAGTACAATTTCAAAGTTTGCGGTTTCCGCAATCCCCTGCAAAATGACACGGCCTTGCATATCAAAGACCGCAAACATGCCCAGGGGAGCTCCTGCAAACAACACGCTCCTTCCAGATACTTCCACATGGAACTGCGGAATGCCCGTAACAACAAATCCCTCCGTCTTCGAGCTGCTGGATGATCCCTTATCGCCATTGGCTGAACTACAAGAAGATTCCGGGGATTTCTGAGAGCTGGAGCTAACCGTTACAGAGCTAGACGACACTACAGAACTTGAAGACGATCCGGAACTGGAAATGGAGCTGGAGGATTCTGCAGAACTTATTATCGAACTAGAAGAAGTTCCTTCCACGGAACTGGAACTTTCCGCAGAATTTGACGATACTTCAGAGCTGGATGAAGTTGCGGAACTGCTGACCTTTTCAAAATTCGCAACAAAGGTAGTATCGGAATTAATAGTCACGTAGCGTTTTTCGGATGCATATTCATTATCATCCCAGCTTACAAATTCATACCCCTCGGCAGGCACTGCAGTAATCCAAACTGCCGACAGATAATCATAAATACCCGTTTCATTCAAGCCGCTTACAGACCCCATGGACTCGTCATTTACAAGAACCGTAACCTTATACTTGTTCTTGACGAATTCACCCTGGATTTCCAAATCTTCGTCCGGCATCACGTCAGGAATTTCTGTGGAGGGAACATAGGTGTAACCACGCTTCTCTGGCAAGGCAACAGAAGACAGTATTCCACCACCAAAGACCATCACCGTCTTGAGCACAGATGTTCCCGTCTTGAATTCCAGCTTATGTTTCGCCCCCGAAAGAACAGGATAAGGATCCTTTCCCATTTCCTGCTTCCAGACGCTTCCAAAGACCTCATCCTTGCTATAGTCGTGAAGGTTGCTGAACAGGGTTCCGTCGCTAATTTCATCAGCCGTTACGGTGATTCCTCCCAATTCACCATTGACGCCTTCCAGGTAGTAGCAATTGTCTATAATAACTTCATTTTGGGAAGATTTCCTGCCAAGAATTCCCCCAGACTGGTACTTGCTATCGGAAGCAGTGATGCTCCCCATATTATAGCTATTGACAGCTGTCAGCTGAATCCTGGTATAGAGATAAGCTACCAGACCGCCAGCCACCTTGTCACCGGCGTCGATATCACCAACATTATAACTATTCACCACAGAAATCGTGTCATCGTTCCCGGTACGTCCAACAAGGCCACCGGCATAGTATTCACTACTGGCAACCGCCACATCATTCAGGCCAACATGCCCCCTATTGTATGATTCCGAAATAAACACATGATCTTCCACATGGGCCACAAGGCCTGCAGAAACTCCAGTTCCTTCAATGGATCCCACATTGTAACCACCGGTAACATAGGTTTTTCCACTAGAAGTTCCCACCAGGCCTCCGGCATCATATCCCTTGATAGTGCCTGTATTGTAGCTGTCCTCAATCACGGTAATGTCACTGGCTTCACCAACAAGGCCTCCACCTACAATCTTGCCATACACAACGCCAGCATTATAGCTGTCCATGATCTTCAGGGAATCCCAGGATCCGCCTACAAGGCCACCGGCGTAGTACTGGGCCGAATGAACATTGGCAGCACTATAGCAGTTGGATATTTCCAGCACATAGGAGCTTACATAACCAACAAGAGCGCCAGCCCTCAATTGAGATGCGATGTAAGAATCTTCAACGCCAAGGTTCTTGATGACAGCACGTTTTCCGCCTGTATGTACGCCACTTATCAAACCACCAGACGAAGAATTCACATCGTTATAGTACAGCCCCGAAATCTTATGGCCCTGTCCATCAATGGTTCCTGCAAAGCTGTCGATCGGAACCCAAGGGAAAAAGCCCGCTGTATCAGCAGTCCTTACAAGCCCTCCTTCATCCAATACGGAAGCATTGACTGTAATGTCTTCCGTTAGCTTGGCACAGGCACTTCCATTTTTCTTAAACCCATTGGTGCCGTTCACAATTGCCGCATAGCTATAAAGGGCTGCCTCATTGGAAATCAAGTAGCAATCTTCAGCATCCTTTTCCGGTTCCGCAAGCTTGAGCAAGCGAGCGTACAGTGTCAAGTCATTCCCAACAGTAGGTGGAATGTAACTGTACTTGCTGCCTGTAAACTCGGCATTATCATACCAGGCGTACACGTAACTCTCATCTTCTATCTTCGGGATATCTATGGCAACACCATCGTGGAACTGCGTCGGATATACAGTCTTATCACCATCGAAAGTCACAAAGCTCAATTTGTGGTAAACATCCTTGAATGCTCCATTGACTTCCCCGCGAAATACTGGATACGCATCCGTACCCACTTTCTGCCCCCATAGCAAGCCATCTATATCATCACCATGATAGGAATGAAGCTTGTTAGCCACGTAACCTGTCTTAAATGCGGATACGGCAACTTCCTCGCCACCGTAAATGCTGCGGACATTGGAATTATAGAAGCAATTATCCAGCACAAAGTAGGGCATGGAATAAACATTGGAAACGTCCGAAACAATAGCCCCGGCCATTTCAAGGTTTCCTTCAATGGAAGCGAAGCTATAGCTGTTGACCAGGGATGCCTTGTTCACAATGCGCCCAACAAGGCCGCCCAAATAGTCAGTCCCTTCAATAGAACCCACGTTGTAGCTGTTTTGTATTGATAAGGTTCCGCCACCAGCCCTCCCCACAAGGCCACCAGTCTCATTTGTACCCTTAATAGAACCGGTGTTATAGCAACGGGATACATTCACTGAACCGCTTTGAGATCCGATAAGTCCACCTGTATAGGAATCACCGATAATGCTGCCAGTATTGTAGGAGTCCACTACAGTCGCATTATTCACAATGCTAACAAGTCCTGCGGCATACATCATTATCGCTCCATCCAGTAAAACGGAGCCCTCATTATGACTTTTCGAAATCGTCAATAAAGTGGAGGAATAACCGACAAGGCCACCTGCAGTACGGTGGGCGTTTATATCACCAGAAAAGACAGACTCGTTAATGGTTAGCGTTCCTGCAGCGTAACCAACCAAGCCACCCGTCCCATCAACACCTCCATACAGCAGAGCATCAACAGTGCAATTTGAAATCTCGAGAGAAGAACCGTAGACCGCATTTGCAACCAAACCGCCAATTTTCCTAGCAACAGAGTTATAAGCACCGAAGAAAGAATCCTTGATGTGCAGATTCTTAATCAAGACAGAAGCCTTCCCAATGGATTCAATAAAACCAGAAAGTCCTTCAGATCTAAAGTCAGTATTATAGAAGTAAAGACCGGAAATAGAAAAGCCATTACCGTCAAAGGAGCCGGCAAAATCCCTCAATGGAGTCCACTGGCTATGCACCGTCGTATAGAGCTTAGATAAATCTATGGAACTTACGACACCTTCATTAACAACAATGTCCTTGGTAAGCTTTCCGCAAGCCTTCGTATCCTTCGTCATGCCATCGGTACCATTAACGATGGCAGCAAAGCCATACAGTTCCTCAACGCTAGAAATCGCATAACAACCATCAGCGTCTGTAGAAGGTGCGCTAACAGTTACAGCCGCATTCGCAAACGTAACTAAGAAAATAAGAATGAAAAAGATTAAACGAGACATAATAAATTCCCCACAAATATCTGCGAATAAAGATAGCTATAAGGAAGGAAGGAAGGAAGGAAGGAAGGAAGGAAGGAAGGAAAACGCTCAAAAAGTATTCACAAATCCGAAGGACGTCTGCAAGCATGGCAAGACACATGGCGACATTCCCGCTGTACACTGCCCGCGGAAGCCCTCGTCGGAACCACGCAGGGCAAAAACAAAAAAGCCCCCCGAGAGGTTTACCTCAAGGGGGGCGTGAATCCAGCAGCGACCTACTCTCCCGGACCCGAAGGCCAGGTACCATCGGCG
>JAKSIF010000055.1 GCA_024398965.1 Fibrobacter sp.
AGCAAATTTTCGGTACAGGTGTAATGGGCGCCGCCACGGGTGTCGTCTTTCGGGGCGAGGATGGCTACGGTTATGGATGCGCCGCAGGATTGAGCGTCGCGACTTAGCTGGCCAAGTTTCTGCCCGATTTTTGTGTACAGCTTGGGAGCGTCAAATGCCAGGCGCTTGCCGTAGGGCGGGTTTAATAAAATCACAATGTCGCGGGCTGTATCGTTTGCGGATGGTCGAACTGCGCAAATGTCATCAATGGTGTAGCTAAAGAAATCCTTCAGCTGCGGGTTGATGGTGACTGCGTTGGGATTTGTTTTCGCAATTTCTGCCAGCGGGCTAGCTTCTGCATTATGCTTGATAATGCTGATGGGGCGTTCCGAAATGTCGCTAGTGATAATGCGTAATATGTTTTGTGTTGATTCTAGATTCTGTTCCTTCGAACCTAATTCAACTAAGGAACTAAAGTTCCTAGTTTCATTTATCGACTCCGCTCCGCTTCGCTCAGGATGACATTGTGTAGAATCCGCAGCCTTTAGCAAATAGTTCCAGGTGCCTTCCTTAAAGGCGGGCTGGTGCTTCAAGGCAAAGTCCCTGCACTTGCCGGGAATCAGACCGTTTGCAATGTAGGCCGCTTCCAGCGAGAAGGTGCCGCTACCGGCCATAGGGTCCACGATATTTAATTGATGATTATCGCAGGATGGTGTTTGCCTAACGCTTGATGATTGATGAATGGCTTGGAACCTGACTGCCTCGAAAATCATTGCTGCTGCAATAGTTTCTTTCAGCGGGGCTTCGGCAACAAAACGCTCGTGACCGCGCTTGTAAAGTTCTTCACCGGCCAGGTCCAGCCAGAGGGTGCAGCGGTCATCCTGCAAGTTGACGTACAGGTTTTGCGGATACGAGTCTGGATTAGAACCAGCCAAGGCCTTGGCGATAATCGGTGCCACTCTTTCTTCGATGGCACCTGAGTGATAGAGCCTTGAATGCTTGCAAGTCACGTGTATATCTAGATTCTGTTCCTTCGAACCTAATTCAACTAAGGAACTAAAGTTCCTAGTTTCATTTATCGACTTCGCTACGCTTCGCTCAGAATGACAAACGGGCAAATACAATTCCCAGGGTACCGCGGCAGTGCCTTTTTCCAGCTGTCCGAAATTCTCTGCCTTGAAACAGCCGATTTCCATCAGCACGCGGTTGGCGATGCGGCAGTAGGCCACAGCCTTCCAGGCTTCCGTGATCTTTGCGGTAAATTCCACCTTGCCGTCGCCTGCGACTTTTATACCCGCGGCGCAGTTCTCGCTAGATGTGTTTGCCGTGCTGTTCAAACCAGATGCGTTTGCGCACTTCGAACCCGGCGTCCCATCTGAAGTGACTTCCACCCCGATGTACTTTAACTCTTCCGCCAGCGTTTCTTCAAAGCCCAAAGGAGCTACCGCCATAAACCGATGGGGCTTTCCTATTACGTGCTTCTTGATTCGCTTTTCCAAAGCGGAACTGTTCTGTACATCAGCCATGCCCGCAAATATAAAATTATATTTCTCACCATGAATTTATTCAAAGATAAAGTGGTTGTTGTTACCGGTGGTGCCCATGGAATCGGCGCTACCATCGTCAGTGAATTTGAAAAAGAAGGGGCCAAGGTTGCCCTTATAGACATTCGTGAAAACCCCTGTTATGTTGGGGATCTTTCCAAGAAGGAAGTGCTTGAAGATTTCGCAAAGTTCGTCATCGAAAAGTTCGGCCACGTGGATGTTCTGGTGAATAATGCTTTGCCGCTGATGAAGGGTATTGACGAATGCTCCTATGAGGAATTTTCCTACGCTTTGGCGGTGGGGGTGACGGCACCTTTTTACTTGGCAAAACTTTTTGCACCTTACTTTGCAAAAGGTGCATGCATCATTAATATGTCCTCTAGTCGCGACCGCATGAGTCAGCCGCAGACGGAAAGCTATACGGCGGCAAAGGGCGGCATCGCAGCGCTTACTCACGCACTTGCCGTAAGCCTCGGGGAACGCGGCGTGAGAGTAAATTCCATTTCTCCGGGTTGGATCGATACCGGTTTTACCGTATATGAAGGTCCCGATGCAACCCAGCAGCCCGCAGGCCGCGTCGGCAATCCACTGGATATTTCCAACATGGTGCTGTTCCTAGCCAGCGACAAGGCCGGCTTCATTACTGGCGAAAACATCTGCATCGACGGTGGCATGACCAAGCAGATGATTTACCACAACGACTGCGGCTGGAAACTAGAAAAATAGCGTATATCCCCAAGAAATTGCTGCATTGCAAAATTGAAAATTGTTGCAAAAAAAATGTCCGCCAATGGCGGACTTTTTTATCGCGATATAGGTTCTGTTTGCTACACCAGCAGTGATTTAGAACTGGAAGTAAATGAATGGCGGGGTATCGGCGCTCATAAACTGGTACATAAAGAATATGATTACCGCCGTGGCAAGAACCATCAGGGGCAACGGCAGGGTGGCAAATGCAATGCGGTAGCGAGACTTGATACGCTGGGGAATCCAGTGAATCAGCATGCCTGCCACGAATACCAGGATAATATTCATGTGTTCCCAGGCAATGGCGGGAATGGTATCCAACTTCCAGGCGGAACCCATCTGGTTCACCATGTTCTTGGCCGTGTTCCAGGCCACTTCGTTAGCTTCCGCCGGGTCCAGGTTGGAGCCTGCGCGGAAGAACAAACGGGTAAAGGTGATGAACACGAAGGTGAGGGTCACATTCCAGGCGACATAGAGCCAGTGGAAAGTCTTCTGGCTGAACAGTCGGAAAATCATGACGGAGTAAATGCCCACAAACAGTGCACCGAACCATACTGTAAGAATGGCGAAAATGGGATAACCCAGGATCTTGTAGAAAATGGCGCAGATTGCCAGCAGGAAAAAGGATGCGAAGGCTCGCCAGGAGAGGCTTCGCTTGCACCAAATAAGGTTGAAAATCTGTCCAAATCCGTTGAGGCCGCCCCAAATGATAAAGTTGAAGCTTGCGCCGTGCCAGAGGCCGCCCAGGAGCTTTGTAGTCATGGCGTTCATCTGGGTGGTAATGAACTTCTTGGATTCCGGCTTAAAGCGCATATAGAGAAGAATGTACAGCAGGAATGCGGCACAACCAACACCAACCCAAATGCTGCCAGAAAGAAGTACGGAGGAAACTGCGGTGAAGATAATCCAGAAATAGGTGCCGAAGGAAGCCTTTCGGTTACCGCCCAGGGGAATGTACAGGTAGTCGCGAAGCCAGGTGGAAAGGCTGATATGCCAACGACGCCAGAAATCCGTGGGGTTCAATGCCTTGTAGGGGCTATTGAAGTTCTGGGGCAGACGGAAACCCATGAGCAAGGCGACGCCAATGGCTATGTCGGTGTAGCCGCTAAAGTCGGCGTAAACCTGCAGGGAGTAGGCGAACAATGCAATAAGGTTTTCAAAGCCGGTGAACAGCAGCGGGGTGTCGAAAACGCGGTCCACAAAATTAGTGGCCAGGTAGTCGCTCAAAATAACCTTCTTGCCAAGGCCATTCAAAATCCAGAAAACTGCAATGCCGAAGGCGCGGCGGGGGAGGAAGAACTTCTTGTAAAGCTGGGGCACGAAATTATCGGCGCGGACAATGGGGCCTGCCACCAACTGGGGGAAGAATGTGAGATAAAAGCCGAAGTCAAGGACATTGCTTACGGCCTTGATCTTGCCGCGGTAAATATCGACGCAGTAACTGATGGCCTGGAAAGTGAAGAAGGAAATACCCACCGGCAGGATAATGGTATCCACCAGGGAGTTGGTCTTGAAAATAGCGTTGCTTGCTGCGGCAAAGAAATTGTAGACATGAAGTTCAATGCCCGTAATCTGGTAGAACACATCCAGGAAGAAGTAGGCGTACTTGAAGTAGCTCAGTACCAAAAGGTCGATGGCAACTGCAAGAATCATCCATAGCTTTCGAACCCATTCCTTTGAAGCCTTTTCAATGAACTTTCCGATAAAGAAATTGGCAACCACGCAGAAAATCAAAATGCAGACATAGCTACCGCTGGTCTTGTAGTAGAAGAACAAGCTGGTGGCGAACAGGAAGGTGTTGCGCATCAGAATTCTGTTGTGGACCAGGGTCAAAACAGCGAACACAACTGCAAAGAATCCCCAGAAGTAGAACTGTGTGAACAGCAGGGGACTGTTGGGGTCAAATGCAAAGGTGCGGGTTAAAAAAGGAAGTATATAATCGAGCATGGTTCTAAAAGGATTTTGTTAATTCTTCGCAGGTTCAGCGATCTTTTTTTCAGCAGTCTTTGTAGGGGTGTCCTGTGCAGTGTCGGACTGTTTTACCGGGGCCGGCTGCAGAGCCTTGGGTTCCTCGGCTGGAAGCTTTGCGATATGATCGGCATAGGCGTTTATCAAAGCCTTGTAGAACAGATCGCCAAGTAGGTGGTAGCCGGCAAGCTTGAAGTGAACCTTGTCGCCCTTGGCTAGGTCTGCCTTTTCCCACTTTGCCATGGAGCCTAGGCCACCCATAAGGTTGAACTTGTCCCAGACACCGGCCTTGTGCTTTTCTGCCAGATTGAAGAACGCCTTGCGAGCCACTTCGCCATTGGGGTGCTGCACGTAACGACGTCTCTTGACCTTGCGATACATGTCGTTGTTGGTCTCGAAGATAATTGCAGCATTAGGTGAAACCTTCTTGATTCGAGCAATAAGCTTACTGTAGTCGTCAACGAACTGCTTGTCGTTGAAATTAACAACGTTGGCGTCGTTGATGCCGATGGCGAAAATAACCAGGTCGGGCTTGTAGAATTCCATTTCTTTTTCGAAATTGGGGGAGATTTCCTCGAAGTAGTCGTGAACCCTGGCCCCGTTAATTCCTACACCGGTGTAGGTAATGCCCGGCTGATCATTTTCGGACAGAATGCCGGTAAGGGTGAATCGAGGACGTGCGTTCTTCTTTACGGAATCGGCAACAGCAACTGTGTCTGGAATGCAGTGGGTGTTTTCAGAGTTGGATTCGTCCAACTCACCTTCGGCGTAATTGACTGCGGGCTTTGCAACAACGTCGGAACACTTCCGCATGCCTGTTGGATTTTCGGCAACCTTGGTTTCCTTGTCGCTAGCAGCCATGCAGGCCGTATCTAGCAAATCGCAGTCGCCTTGGAACATGGAATCCAGGGCCATCTCGGTATTTGCAGGTAAAGTCACGTTGTCTGGAACAGAAACCTTAGCCGAATCCTTGACTGCATTTTGGGCCTTGGCTGCGGAATCGATTTGCGTTGAATCCATGTTTGCCCTGGCGATAGAATCCTGCAGCAGAGAGTCCGTGATGAACTGTGCGACGCTGGCCTGCTGGAGGCTGTCGACCCAACGGAACTGGATCAAGATGGAGTCGATGGGGCGAGGACTGGTAAACACATAGCTACCGCTGGAAGAATCCTGGACGCCGTAGATGTCTGTAGAATCAACGCGAAGAACCGGCACCACGTCGTTGTTGTCGCTGTAGCCAAAGAGACGGAACTTGGTTTCGCCCCACATGGGCTCGGAATTATACTTGTCCAGCAATAACGAGATTTCTGCACGAGGATCGCTGGTGCTGACTGCAATGCCCAAAAGTCCAAGGGGCATGTTCACAGCCTTTTGGATATTGCGGCATTTTTCCCAGATGCCCTTGTAATAGCTGGCATAGCTGGAGGGGGTGTTTGTCTTGGCCGCAGAGTAGGGAAATACGAAACCGCGGCCGGCGCTTGCACCCGGATATTCCTTGATCAGGTGTTCGCGGATACGACCGGAGATTACATCTGCTTGCAGGTGGGATCCACCTATATGCAAAATGCGGACTTGACCCTTGTTTTCAAAAACCAGCGTGTCCAGTTTTTTATAGAAGGCTTCGAAATCGGCGTCACCCTTAGGGAACTGGATTGTGTTCAAGGTTGTGTCAATGAAGTCGTACTTGGATAAGTCTAGAACATAGCTGCCGGGTGCGATGGTCAGGTCCTTGGCAAAGCCATTGCTGAAAGACAGAATGCATGCAAAAAGGATTATGAACTTAGCAAAGAGTGTGTATCCAGTTTTCACTTGGCCTCCTCCGCAGTATTCTTTGTAGAATCAGCCTTTGCAGAATCCTGAACTGCGGACTGGACTGGTGCGGACTTTACACTGTCGGCGTAGTCGTGAATGTCGCGGAGTTTTTCGTCGCTAATGCCGTGCTTGTCGCGGAACTTGAAGTAGTCGTAGTGCATGCGAAGTGCTGCGCAGAACAGGTCACCCATGTAGGCGGCACCACGGCGGGTAAAGTGGATGTGGTCCGTAAAGCCAAGGGCCGGTTCCTTTTTGACCCATTTCATCATGGCTCCGTTTCCACCCATGACGCGGTGCATGTCCCAGTAGGCGACTCCGTTTTCCAGGGCGACTTGGCGTAGGGTCTTGATGGTAAGGGCTAGACCCGGATAGGTCTTCCATTGGCCATCCACCTGCTTTGCCATGTCTGCGGGGCCGATGAACAGAATGTCTGCGTCGGGGTTGGCCTTCTGGATCGCATGGATCTGGCGGGTAATGATTTTCTTTGTCCATTCCACATTGCTGGAACTGGTTCCCGGAACAAGGTTGCCGCCGTATTCCATAATGATGAGGCGGGCGTTCATTGCCTTGTAGCTTTCTGCCAGAAGTTCGGAATCGATGCGGTGGAAGATTGTGCCGGAGCTTCCGCGCATGGCCACGTTGTCTACGTTTACGCCGTAACCGCCTTCAGCAGAAATGGCGTAGACTTCGGCATAGCCGGAGATGTACAGCTTGGCGAGAGAGGTTGTATCCGGAAGCTTCCAGGTGTAGACTGCCAGCTTGTTGAATTTCTCGACAGAGGGGGCGGCTGCTTCCACAACCTTCGTAGTGGTCTTTTCCTTGGGAGTGCCGTCTTCATTTTCGCCAACAACTTCGGTAAAGGTCTGATTGACGTTTAGACGAACCTTGATGCGGGCGTTCTTGTTCACAAGCAGCTTAAAGGTGTTGAAGCCGCCAACGTGCTTGAACTGGTCCTTCTTTTCCTTTCGCTTCTGGATGGTAATGGCGGCGTCTCCGTTAAGCTGGGCCAGCTGGGCAAGCGGGCCGTAACGCCCGTGATCTGCTTCCTGGTCCTTGGGACCGAACAGGATGTATCGTTCCAGGGCTCCGCTGCTGGAGTGACTTGTGGTCTGGGAAGGAACTGTCATGATAGGAGGCATCATGCCGGGACCTGCACCGCCGAATTCGTCCTGCAGGTCATCGCGGATGGTTGCAGAAATACGGTCTTCTTCTAGCTGGGAGTCACCGTAATGAACGATATGGACAACGGTGCTGTCCAGTTCGGCCAGTTCCAGATGCAGGAAAAAGCGGTCAAACCAGGTGGGGTCGTCGTTGGGGAAATCAAAGCGGGTTTTGCCGTTTTTAAAGAAGTCCTCGTAAAACTTTAGGGAGTCGGAGAATGCCGCAAATTCCTTCTTGCGGGTGGCTTCCATCATTTCCCTGATGGCGGCTTCGGGGTCTTCCTGAGGTTCGGCGGCAGAATCACCTTCTGCAACTGCAGGAGCCTTCTCGAAAATATCCGTCAGCTTAGGGTAGCGGAGCGTGTAGTCTCCAATGGAAATGCCGCCTTCGGGATAGATCACGGCTACAATGCCGAGAACTACAAAAAGGCTAAGGATACTGAGTAAAGTTTTTAAAGGGGACATGTATCAATTAACAATGAACAATTAACAATGAACAATGGACAATTACGAATTATGAAGTACGAGAAAAAGGTCTCTCATAATTCATAACCCATAATTCATAATTGCGAAGCTACAGTGCTGCCTTGATGGCTTCTACGTTGCCAACGTGCATGGTGCCGTCTCGCAAATCCTTGTATTCGAATTCGCCAGCGGCTGCCTTGTCGCCATCAACGTAAACCACGATCTTTGCACCCTGGTAGTTTGCCTGGTCCAGCTGCTTGCCCATCTTCATGGAGGAGAGCGGGTGAGAAACTGTATTTCCGTTTGCGCGGAAAATCTGGGCTGCTTCAAAGACCTTCTTCATGTCGTTAGTGAAGCTTGCGATGTAGAAGTCCACACTCTGCTTGGGGCTGGGGAGCAAGTTGTGTTCGCGGAGCAAGTCTGCAAGCACCACGTCGCCCATGCCAAAGCCAACGCCCGGAATGCGGTCGCCGCCAAGCTTTTCGGTAAGGCTGTCGTAACGGCCACCACCTGCAATGGCGCGCATGGATTTACCCTTGTCGAACACTTCGAATACGATGCCGGTGTAGTAGGCGAGACCGCGGACAATGGAAAGGTCCAGGTTCACGCATTCGCCGTAACCAGCGGCTTCCAATGTGGCAAACAGGTCCTTGATTTCGTCGAGAGCGGCGGTAGCGGCTTCGCTATGGACGGCTGCAGCAACTTCCTCGATGGACTTGCAACTCATGAAAGCGTCAAGCTTTGCCACCTGATCTTCAGTGAGGCCAGCGTCAGCCAATGCCTTTGCAAAAGCTTCGGGGCCGATTTTCAGGCGACGGTCAAGAGCGGGGTAGACCTGTGCGGGGTTGGGGGCGCCAATTTCGTCCAGGTAGGTGGCCAGCAACTTACGGCTAGAAACGCCAATGGCAAATTCCCCATCCTTCAGGCCGAACTTGCGGAGCATGGTGGCGATAGCTGCCATCAGGTCGGCTTCGGCGTAAATGCTTTCGGTACCGATGATGTCCATGTTCAGCTGGAAGAATTCACGGAGGCGACCCTTCTGTGCCTTTTCGTAACGGAACAGGCGAGGCATACTGAACCACTTGAAGGGTTTCTTCAGTTCGCGGGCCTTCTGGATCACCAAGCGGGCGAGCGTCGGGGTCATTTCGGGGCGGAGCGCAATGGCGCGGTCGCCCTTGTCCACAAAGTTATAGAGCTGGCTTACGATTTCGTCGCCGGACTTTCCGGTGTACAGCTCCAGGTGTTCAAACATGGGGCCTTCGTATTCTTCGTAGGCGAATTCTTCGGCGGTTTTACGCCAGGTGTCAAAGATGTAGTTCTGAATGCGCTGTGCTTCAGGATAAAAATCGCGTGTGCCTTTCGGCAACTGGGGAATTGCAATACTCATAGTGCTGCCAAAGATAGAAAATTGGAAAAAGCCCCCGAAATTTTCGGGGGCAAAATGCTATTTGTATAGAAGCAATTTTGAATATTACTTCACTTCGATGAGGGGACTGGTCTCGCTTAGCAGGTAGGTCCATTCCTCGCGAATCTTTTCGTATTCGGCAGGGTCGGCATACAGCGCAAACGTAGTCCACTTGATGCTGTTCTCACCATTGAAATCCTTTTCGAAACTGACGTAATCCGGTTCACGGCTGAATGCCTTGGGACCTTTAACCACTGCGGTCTTGCCACTAGCGGCCTTGACAGTCAGGTTGTAGCTGAACTGGGTCTCGTGAGGCATACGGATGGGATGGTGACGCTTGGAAACCTTGGGCAGCTTGAAAAGGCTGCGCTCCCATACGTTGGGGAAACGGCCCTTCAGTTCGGAACCGCCCTGCCCGAAGTAACCCTTGGATGCGTAGGTAACGATAAGGATCAAGGGCTTGTTGAATTCAGACAGGTTCTCGATCTTGATGTTTCCGATGCTAACGTCGGGAATACCTGTCACGAGGAATTCTTCCATAAGGCGTTCCTGGTCCTTGACGTCGCGGCCGTAGAAACGGTTACGCATAACGCTGCCGAACTTGCCTGCAAGAGAGACGGAGTCGCGGAATTCGCAGGCACCGTCGTTGCCGATAAACAGGCGATGGTTGATTGCAACCTGATGCTCCTGGTTGTCTTCCAGGATGGGGGTGGTTACCACATGGCTGTTGTCGTCGTCAATAACCAGGGCCACCTTGCCTTCCATGTCGAGGGGCACGGGGCGGTCGTTTCCAGTCTTGTCCGTAGCGTCAATCCACATTTCGCTGATCTTGTCCTGCTTGGGAACGTAGAGGATCATGTGGTTGAACTGCTGGATGGTGGGAAGCTGCTCGAAGCCTTCTTCCGTAAGATGGATTGCGGCAAGATAGCTCTTGATGCCAACTGCGGCAAGCATTTCCTTCAACAGTAGGGCCATGTCCTTACAGTCGCCGCGATGCTCCTTGAGCGTCACTTCGGCGGTCTGGGGAATAAGGCTGTGACCGCCGAAGCGGACATCGCGGTAGCGGATGTCGCGGCGTACGAAGTTCACGATGGCCTTGACGGCGTTGTCGTTTGCCTTGCTGCCCTTGACTTCGAAGGCTTTTTCACGAACGGAAACAGCCTGCTTGAACTGGTGCTTGATCAGGTTCTGGTAATCTTCGCCGACGTTCTTCCATTCCTGCTTTCCTGTGAGCATCAGGCCTGCGCCGAAGTCGCGGTATACAGGCATGTAGAGTTCCTTGCGGATTACCACAGGATTGTTGATGGTCCATTCCACGCCGCCCTTGATATCGCGACGTTCCAAGGGGCCGTATTCCTCGGTAACAAAGCGGTCCTTGTCTGCATAGATCTTGAAGCTGGCTTCACCAACGGGAACATCCTTGGAACTTACGAAGTTGGTGTAGGGAATCATACCCTTGTTCTCGATGTTCGTACGGCTGTACTGCATGTAGATGAAGTCGCCCGGTTCCAGTTCCTGCAAGGGGAAGTGGGCTGTCTGGCTTTCGTTTCCGCCGCCGATTTCCGTGGCGTAAGTAATGTAGGCCCCGTTCAGGTTTGCCTTCTGCTTCAGCTTCATGTTGCTGTCGTAGACTTCCAGGGCGTTAATGTAGATGCGGTCGAAGCCTGGCAGGAAGTCGAAGGTAAATTCACGGTAGATGGCGGCGCCGCGCACATCCAGGATTTCCATGAACATTTCCTCGGAACGGGTCCAGTTGGCACCCTTTTCTGCCTTCAGCATTTCCTTACGGTAGTGGATGACGGCAGGGAAGTCTCCGTCGACTCCCGCGGCCTTTGCCTCGGGACGAAGCAGGCTCTTGAGGTCTGCCGCCCTAGGCTCCACCGGGTCGATAGGCTTTTGCAGGGTGCGGTTGTCTGCCTTGCCCAGGAATGCCTTGGTTGCAGACAGGAAACTCTTGGCGTCTTCGTTGTCGGGCCTTAGGGCCAGGGCCTTCGTCAGGGATTTTTCTGCATCGCGGTAGTTCCTGCTGTAGAAAAGAATCTTTCCCTGCATGGTCCAGATCTTGTAATCGTTTCTGTCTTTGGCCAAGGTCTCTTCGCTGATGGCGCGGGCTTCCTCGAAACGGCCCAGGAACATGAGGGCGTCCATCATGGTGGTTCCCAGCTCAACGCTCATGCCGAAGCGTCCACGGACTCCGTAGAGAACATCCACCGCTTCCGCGTACTGGTCCAGGCCCATGTATGTCTTTGCCAGGTACACGCCCAGGCGGCTGCTGGGCTGGGTGTCGTAAAGTCGCTGTACCACCATCAGGGACTGGTTACGCTGGCCAAGTCCCCATAGGGCGTCGCTCAGGTTGATCACGTATTCCGGATTGTTGGGCGTGTAACGCAATGCTCCTTCGGCACATTCGCGGGCACGACCATAGTCAAACAGCGCCTCGTACATTTCGCCGAGAATGCTCAAAAGCTTTCCGTTCTTGCGGACCAGTTCCCTCTGGCTTTCGAAATGGCTGATGCCCGGTCCGTACAGTTCTTTCATCTGGTACACGAAACCGCAGTTGATCAGGTATAGGGGTTCTTCCGGGTCCATCTTGTTGGCGCGTTCAAAGTAGCTGAGGGCTACCAGGGGCTGGTTCTCCAGCAGTCGGAGCAGGCCCACCTGGCTCATGATGGCTGCATTGAACTTGGCCTGTTTCTTGGCCGCGTCAGCATCGGCGCTGTTCATCTCGGGCTTTGCACCGACGGTAATCCCTTCGATGGCATGGTCCATGACCTTGCTGTACTTGCCCTTGTTTACGCCCTGGGTCCAGGTGACAACGAGAATGCCTCGTCCGTCTTCGTAGAAGTAGCGTCCCTTATATATAAAGTCAAACTTGTTGACCACGTGGGTCAGGGTAAAGTCCTGGGCGTATTTGTCGCCGACTTTCTGGCGGTGTACTTCCAGAGTGGGGTTGGAGGGGTCAACGCCAAGGCGTACCAGCAGAACCTTGAACAGGTCGTTCTGGTTCACTTCGTCCTGGGGAACCATGGCTCCGTAGACGAACATGGAGATGTCTTCGCCTTTGTTGCTGAGGACCAGGTCAGGGTCGTCGTTCTGGCGGGAGATTCCCATCCAGTGATGCCATAGGGTATCCTTTACGCTCCAGGTGTAACCGAGAGCCTCGGACTTGAATTCCTGCACCCGTTCAGGGGACAGTTCCGGACCGGATTCCTGGGACGTTTCCTTTAATGCAAAGCTTGCGAAGAATTCCTTCCATTCTTCCTTGAGGGCTCCTTCGGCAGGAACATCGTCTGTTGCCGACAGGGTCAGGGTGTATACATGGTTTCCGCCACCGATCACAAGGCCTACAGCCTCGTAGGGAGTTTCGAAGCGCTTGCCCTTTACGTCGAAGAATGCGCCTGTGGCACCAAAAGCCTCTTCCGGGTAGGTCTCGGCCAGGGTAGCCTTCTTGCCGCTGCTTTCAAAAGCCTGCATTTCCATCTGGGCGCGGTCCATGAGTCGTGCGGGTTCGCCCTTGGGTAGTTCGACCTCGATAAGAACGGCTCGACGTCCGGTCTTTGCGTTATAGAATTCGTAGGGAACGCCTGTTTCGCCCGGGTCGTTGATGCTGACCTGGGACCATCCGTCGCTGTCGGGGGCCTTGAAACTGAATCCGGCGGTACTGATGGCTCCGTTCCGGACCATGGGGGCCTGTTGGCTTGAATTTCTCTTGCCAGAACCAGCCGTGGAGGACGGGGCGGGGGAGGATTCATAGTCTCCGAAATAGTCTTCAGCCACATTTGAGCTGCGCTCCTCTGAACTTTGAGGGGCGTTTTCGGTTAGGGGCTGGCCGTTACCGGCACAGGAAACCAGGAAAAACAACCCAAAAAGGGGAGCTAGACGGAAAAATTTGTGATTAAAGTGACTCATAACCCAATAAATGCAAAATTTTTTCTAAAAAGACCTACTCAACTCCCGCAATTTTAATAAATTTGGAGTCAAACGCACGCCACTTCGTTTAATGTGGCAAGCATTTCACAATAAAACAAAGGATCCAATAATGGCTCTCAAACTCGGTATCAATGGTTTCGGTCGTATCGGCCGTATGGTGTTCCGCGCTGCTGTGGAAAACTTCTCTAACGACAT
>JAKSIF010000056.1 GCA_024398965.1 Fibrobacter sp.
CTGCTGGATTCACGAGGCCCCTGAGCTTAACGCTCGGGGGCCTCTCTTTTTTTTGCCCTGCGGCTGGCCGTCGGTCTGCCTCGTTGCGGGTGCGTCCCTTGCCGTAGCGTACTACGGCTGCGGCACCCGCGCCTCGCATCCCTAGGCCATCCTTCGGGCATGCAGTCCATTGCCGTCGCATGGCGGCGTTGTGCGCCGGCGTGTCGCCATATGTCTTGTTGCCGCCGTACTTGCGGTAAATTTTTTCCCGCGCAAAGGTCTTGAGTTATTCTCAACATTAATTCCTGTGCAACATCTTTTTTTATTCCGGCTTGGAATAAAGAAGATATTTTCATATTGGGATGTTTGCAGTAAAAGGAGTTGTGTTAATGCGACACAATGTTTGGGTTGTCATATATCTTTTGATTTTTGCGATTTTCGCCCAGGCGAAATTGATTATTCACGTTCAGTCTCCGTGGCGGAATGATCCTTCCAAGGATGGATATTTCTTGCATATGCTGGGTGGTGCCGGTGGTGGCTATAATCCCCAGTTTGGCGAAACTTCTGCAACGAGAATGACGGATGAAGGTGACGGCTGGTTCAGCTACACCTGGAACAAGAATGCATCGGATTTCCAGAGCTGGGAATCCTTCAATATCGGTATTTATCCCAACACCGCAGACCAGAATTTCAATAACAACAACGGTGCCTCCTGGAAAGTTGCCGGCGATATGAAGATTGCTGATGTGTTTGGCACAGATGTAGAAGTCTGGTTGTATACAAACACCACGGACATGACCTACGAGAAGTCCTTTGTAGCTCCCGGTTCCAAGATGGTATGGTTCAAGAGTCCCTGGGGGAACAAGGCTTTGCCCCAGATGATTTTTGGTAAGGACACAATCCTGATGCGGTTTGCGCAGGATGACGAATCCCGCTGTGGCTGGTTCTATGGCGCAGTCTCTCCGTCGGTGATCAAGGCGAACCCGCTGAAGACAGCACACTTTATCCGCAATAGAACTCCCTATATGTCTGTACCTGAGGAAGGTACTGTTGACTTGTCTCTTGTTCTTGATTTACAGGATTCCGTATTCGTGAACGGGACCGAGGATAGTCCCGCTGTGGATGCGGAGATGGGCTCTCTTGGAGCTTGCTTTGATTCTACCCGAGTGCTTCATATCTATCATCCTTGGCGTACCAACTCGACATTCAGGGACAGCGCTATCTATATCAGCGTTGGCAACAACATCCTGAACAATCCTGTTGCAACATCCAACGAAGACGAACCTCGTTTCTGGTACCACTATGAGTTTGAGCCCAATGTTGTTGGCTCTTCAAACTGGGCTTCCAATTCTGCGGTTTTCAATATTTACCGTCAGCAAAATAGCTGGCCTCCCGTGACTTTCTTTAATGACGCCTCCAGGCCGGTGGCTTCTCAACTGTTCCCCACTGGTGTTTACGAGACCTGGCTTTATACCAAGACTTCCGGCGGTTACGAGTTCCTGTTCAGCCCGCTGGAATCCAAGGTTGTCCGTTTGCTCAGCCCTTGGGACAACATGACTCCCATGCTTATTTTAGCTGACGATTCCATCCCCATGAGTTCCATTCCCCGTAACATGCTGATGGAAAATCAGAGCGATACTTGCGGATGGTACCAGGCTACTGTATACAAGCATGTGGAAGAATGGTCCGTTCAATTCAAGCAGACTATCGGTTTTGAATATTACAGCCTTGAAGGCCTCATGGGTGAGGATGGCAGCTTTGGTACGCCAATTTCCCTTGATTCCATGATGGCCCTGCATGACACGGCCTGGGTGTATCCTTATCCTCTTTCTTCTAGCTCCCCCAAGTTCAAGGAAGTGTATCCGGAGCGTCTCGGTATTTGCCCTGCCATGAAGATTTCTGCCATGGTGGTGGACTGGGCCGGTGAAAGTTATGACCCGAGCCAGGATCCGGATTTTGGTGACATCTACGGAGGCAACGATTACACCACGGTGACCTACATGGATTCTACCGGCAAGCTTGCTACCAATAAGGTTTGTGGGGGCTTGGTCAAGGGAATGGTGCAGGATACGCTTGTGAACGGTTTGCCAGCCCGTGTGGATTCCCTTCTGTATCCTTGGGGAAAATGCTCCGCCGCTCGCGAGATTGAAAACTGGTTTGTTCCCCAGGTTGTGGCGACGGACAGGACCGGCAAGGAGTATACCAACGCCGTATGCCGTGATATCGACCTGAAGATGGATGATGAAGGTTTCTGGCTTGCCGATATTACCAACAAGAACGGTTGCGATGCTGAAACGGATTTCGGTTTCTTCCCCATTGACGACCTGGAGTATCTTGATTCTGCAAAGACGGTTCGCAATCCCAAGTTTGACTGGGATGTCCGTTCCAATTGCAAGCACAACTTCAGCTTTGCCATGAAGATTTCTGCCCAGTTCAAGTATATCAAGGGTCAGTACTTCGAGTTCCGTGGTGACGACGATGTGTGGGTGTTCATCAATAACCGACTGGTTGTGGATATCGGTGGATGCCACAACCCAGAAGAAGGTGCTGTGAATCTTGACACCATCGGGCAGAATGATCCTCGCCTGAAATTGGAGGAAGGCAAGGAGTATCCTTTCCATATCTTCTTCTCGGAACGTAACGCAACTGGATCTAACTTCAAGATGCGTACATCCATCAATCTGCAGACCCAGAAGTCCTTCTATACGGAGGAGGAAAAACTGCCTGATGGTTCTGTCATGTACAGCATGAAGCAGCTGCTTATTGATGAATCGTTGAGCTGCGATGTTTCCAGTGTGACAAAGATTGATACTGCCGACGCCCAGTCCATCTTTGTGCTGGTGGGCGGCAAGCTGCCGGCAGATGGACAGATCCTGGAACCGGGATTGAACTATGGCGGCATCTACATTAATGAGGATATGACCGGCTTTACGGTTGATACCAGCGGCTTCGTGAATTCGAGAATGCTGGAGCCCGGAACCTATGCCTTGATTTGCTACCTGGCATCTGACCAGAGCCAGTACGATGTTATCACCTTTACGGTGCCTGAATACCCGCTGCCGGATATCGCCTTTGTGGATGTGTTTAACCCTGGCGAGACTTTTACGGCTCTTGATCCTGCGGGCCTAAGTTTGCGCGGTCAGCCCTTGGGTGTGGACCCGAAGAGCGATACATTGCTTGCCCATGTGACCTATCCTGATACGGTCCCTCTGAAGATCGCCCTGATGTTTGGACCGACCACTCCCTGCGGCGATATGGAAGTGAAGCAGAACTGTGTCGTGACGGTGGATATTAAGACTTCGTTCCCGCTGGTGTTCCTTGATAAGGATGGTCAGCGTGTTACGAGCCTGACTACCGATGAGATGGGCTATGCCTCGTTCAACGTGGTTGGCGATTCCGCCATGGTGGACGCCTTCTTTACAATCTCCGGGCAGGGTATCGGTAACGAACTGATTTGGAAGGATATTCATTTCAAGGAGCCGCCTGTTCCCTTTGCCTCCCGTGGGCAGATGTATGATAGAGATGGTGACGGCGTGCCTGACAGCCTGTTTGTGCCGTTCAGCAAGCCCTTTGACGAAGTTGTGCCCGATACCTTGAACTGGATATTTGGCGGAACAGCCTCTCGAAGCATTATCGGGATGGAGAATGTGTGGCCCCTGGTTTACATGGATTCGAACATCGTGGTGGAGGACATTGCTGGATTGCGTTCTGGTGTATTTACCGGATTGAGCGATGGTATTTATAATGGTTCTCTGAATTACCACTACACGTACATGGACGAAGATACTGGAGACTCCGTGAAGCTGATGATGAACACTTCCATCGAGGATAAGGTGGCACCCATTGCCATCAGCGCCATCGTGGAATCTGTCAATGAAGACATCAGTTCCGTGACGATTACCTTGAGCGAAGGTTCCTTGGAACGAAATCTTGATGGTGGATCCGCATTTGAAATCTTCAGGAACTCCCAGAACTTTATGGACTCGCTGATTGTATCCAGCACCAGTCTTAACAAGAACGGCAATGTCATCAAGGTGTTCTTCAAGCGCTCTGCAACAGGTTCGCTCCCTGCGGTAGGCGATTCCCTTAGACTTGCTCCCGGTGAAATCAAGGACCTTAATGGAAATGCCGCACACATTGCAAATCCGAAGGTTTGCATCACCGGCGAAATCCGTGTGGAAATCAAAACTCCGGGTGTTGTAACCCTGGGCCCGGAAGCGGACCCCTGGCCCTATGAATCACCTATTGTTCCTCTCGTTGTTTCTCCGGAAAAATCCATTCAGGATATCATTGAAGAAGTTGGCAAACCCGGCTTGTTGCTGCCTGTGGATTTGAGCCGCGTAGCAGGATCCATGATTGCTGACTTGCCTAGCGATGCCGACGTGGATTCCGCCATGTCCCAGGTAAAGATCAGGTGGGAGTCTTATTACTACTCACATCTCGGCAGTTACGTCAATGACGCCCGCGGCGTTGTTGCCTGTAACGACAAGACGATTTTCTATAATGCCAGCGACCCCGAAAAATCGAACTGCATCGACAATCCGGGAAATATCTTCTTTGAATGGAATGGTCGCAGTGACAACGGTCGCCTTGTGGGAACCGGCGCTTACATCGCCAAGATGAAGGTGAAGGTTTTAATCGGCAAGGAAAAGGTGGGCAGTTCCGAAGACACCTACACGCTGGGTATCAAGCGCGGGAAGTAAGTCGAGGAGTCGGTCTACCGTGAGCCGGAACGGCAGTTATTAAACTGCCGCGTAGGCGAGAGGCGACGAGGGTTGGTAAGTACTAATCCGCTGTCGAGGAGCCGGTCTATATAGGGTATTTGTCCTTGGCTGCATCAAGTTCGGCGCTCTTCACTTCGTACTGAGTGTAGAGATCGTCGATTTTTTTCTTGACGTCGTCCATGTCCTTGGCGATGGCAGTGATGGCTGCACCGTCTCCGCTTTCGGAGGCTGCCACCAGCTTTGCTTCCAGTTCGCCGGAAAGTTCCTCGGCCTTGGCGATATCATCCTCGATTTTGGCGATGGCCTTTTCCAGGGGCTTGATGGCCTTGGAGCGTTCGGCGATATAGTCGGCGCGGGCCTTGCGGTCCATCTTTGCGGAAGGTGCGGAACTTTGTGCGGGTGCGGCGTCCTTGGTCACGTCGATGTTGGAAAGCTTGGCGTTTTCGCTGTCCATTCCGCCGGGTTTCTTTTCGGCGGCCCAGCCAACCTTTTCCAAGAAGTCGGCGTAGGAGCCTTCGAAGATGCGGCACTTGCCTCCATCGAAAACAACCAGACGGTTTGCGAAGGCGTGGAGCAGTTCTTCGTCATGGGTCACCACCATGGCGGTACCTTCGTAGTCCTCGAGAGCGTCGATAAGACTTTCGATAGATTCCATGTCCAAGTGGTTGGTGGGTTCATCCAGCAGCAGCATGTTGCACTGGCTTGCAAGAATCTTGCCTAGCAGTACGCGGCTACGTTCACCACCGGAAAGGACCTTGATCTTTTTCAAGGCGTTGTCGCCGCTGAACATCATGAGGCCTGCAAGGCCACGGGCGCGGCTCTTCTGGGAGACTTCCGCGATGGCGCTGGCGATTTCCTCTTCCACGTTGTTGTCGAGGTTCAGGCGGTTGATGTTTGTCTGGCCGAAGTAGTTGATTTGCAGATTCGGGTTGTGACAGATTTCGCCTGTGGTGGGCTGAAGTTCCTTTGCGATCAGGTTCAGCAATGTGGTTTTGCCGCGGCCGTTGGGGCCGATGATTGCAATGCGGTCGCCCTTGAAAACTTCAAATTCCAGGTCGCTGAAAAGTTCCGGACCGTCGCCGTACTTGAAAGCGAGATTATGAACTTGGAGCATGCGTTTGCCAGGGAACGGAGCTTCGGTAAAGCTGAATTCCAGGTTGCGTTCGTGGGTGAGGCGTTCGCCGGTAGCAAGCTTTGCGGCGGCCTTGATCTTGGACTGCACCATGGCAGCCTTGGCGGCCTTGTAGCGGAAGCGTTCGATGAGCTGGTCCAGCTGAGCCTTTTTCTTGGCCTCGTTTTCCTGGGTGCGCATTGCCACTTCTTCTTCTTCGGCGATGGTTTCGCGGAGCTTTTCTACAGTGCCCTTCACCTTGCGAATCTTGTGGCGGTGAATGCCCACGGTGTGGGTGCAGACTTCGTCCATGAAATGATGGTCATGGGTGATGAGCAGAACTTCGCCCTTCCAGTTTCTTAGGAAACGGCTGAGCCAACGCATGGAAACGATGTCCAGGTAGTTGGTAGGTTCGTCCAGCAGAAGCATGTCTGGTTCAGAAGCCAGCACCTTTGCCAGGTTCAGGCGAATTTGGAAACCGCCGGAAAGAAGCATGGGATCCTTGCTCATGGATTCTTCATCGAAACCAAGACCGAAAAGGATTGCCTCCACTTTGTGCTCTTCCAGCCAGCCGTCTTCATTGGGCTTCAGCACGCTGCAGGCTTCTTCGTGCACCGTCTTGTGGGTAAAGCTGATGTGCTGCTGCAGATAGCCGATGGTATACTTCTTCGGGATATCGATGGTACCGCCGTCCAGGCATTCCTGGCCGAGGATCATCTTGAACAAAGTAGACTTGCCGCAGCCATTGCGGCCAACAAGACCAACGCGTTCGTGGTCGCCAACGAGAAAGCTTGCCTGGTCCAGAAGGACCTGCATGCCGAAAGACTTGGATACGTTCTGAATCTGAATCACGGCGACAAATTTAGCAAAAGGTGAGTGTCGCGACAGACAAACTTGCTTG
The DNA here is from genome assembly GCA_024398965.1 of Fibrobacter sp. Lineage (NCBI taxonomy): Bacteria > Pseudomonadati > Fibrobacterota > Fibrobacteria > Fibrobacterales > Fibrobacteraceae > Fibrobacter > Fibrobacter sp. Next base: position 6,716 of record JAKSIF010000056.1, read on the forward strand.
TCTGGGATGACCGAGCCGAGCTTACAGTCCGTTCACTCTGTAGAACTGGACGTCTTCAAGAACCTGGTCCACCCAGCTCTTGGCAAGAGGCATGTTGCGCCAGTTTTCGGGCTTGTCGCCAATGCCGAAGTCGGGATAGAATGTTGCGATGGCGTTCTCGCGGCTGATACCCACCTGCAGCATCTTGCTTAGGCGCGTGGCTCCCAGAAATACCTGCTCCAGGCCTTCGCCTTCTTCTAACAGCAGGAGCCCTCGTGAATCCCGTGGGCCCTTGAAGTCAAAATCGAAGTTGGATACATGTCGTATCAGGCTCATGAGTAGGGCGGGATCGATCTTGTTCATCTTGGCGGCTTCCATTACGGGAAGCGCAAACAGCTGGTCGGTATCCCAAGGCTTGCCGCTGTATGTCACCTGCAGCGTATGGGTGCTTCCGTCGCTTGTAATCAGGATGTCGTAACGGTTGCCCAGTTTTTTCTTCAGGAGTTTTGTCAGCAGGATGCCGCGGTTCTTGAACTGCTTGTAGCCGCGCATTTCCAGGTTTAGGGTGTCGTCAAGCCGTGTCAGCACCATGGTGGTTGGCTTCGTCACGATTTCCTCGTAGCTGTTCACCACCAGCGGGAGGACGTAGACCAGTTCCGACTTGGTGTTTCCAATACTGCAGGAGGAGTCCACCATGAACTTTCCTATGGAATCCAGTTTCAGGATGGCTCCGCGGTTGTATTCCGCAAAGATGGCCCGGGCGTTGGTAACGCTCACCTCGGTTTTTGGATGCAGTACGTAGGCTAGGACGATGGCTGCAACCACGGCGGTAACGCCAATGGCCCAGCGGCGAAGCAATCTTGCCCGCCACAGCACCTTGATCCAGCCTTTTACCTTGGGACTTTTCACCAGGTAAAGAGCCAGCAGTGCCAAAATCACTGCCCACAAAATAACGAAAATCACGTTCACAATATAGAGAAAAAAAGAAATTCTATCTTTGGAGTATGCTAGATCCTTTAAAGAATGTGATGGTCATTGGTGACCGAATTTTGATTAAGCCCCTCGAGGCCTCCAACAAGACCGGTAGCGGTCTCTATCTTCCGCCCAGCGTCAAGGAGCACGACGCTGTGCATACGGGCCTTGTGGTGAAGGTGGGCCCTGGTTACCCCATTCCCGCCCAGAAGGATCCCGACGCCGTTTTCAGGGGCGAATCCAGCGACGCCGTGAACTACGTTCCCCTCCAGGTTAAGGAAGGCGACGAGGCTCTCTATCTTCACGCCAACGGAACCGAGCTTGAAGTGAACGGCGAACGTTACCTGATCATTTCCCAGAATGCGGTGCTTCTGGTGATGCGCCCGGAAATGCCCGACGATGTATCGGGACTGATGTCCAGCACCGATTTGTAATCGCAGAAAAGGTCATAAAAAAACGGAGCTCCTGGGGAGTTCCGTTTTAATTTTTGTCGGCAAGATTCCGGGGACTAGATCTTTGCCTGAGTCAGGAGGTCGAGGGCTTCCTTCAGCTTCTTTGCGTCGGTATTGGTGCTGTCGAAAAGTTCTCGGACGTCGTTCTGGATCTTGTCGAAGAAGGCATGGTTGCAGAACATGTCGTCGCGGAATGTCTTGTTCTTTGTGTAGATGTCGCGCAGGTTTGTAAGGTACTTGGTCAGTACTTCCATCTGGCTCTGCGCTTCCTTCTTGAGTTCCTGCAGTTTTTCTTTTTTCTGTGCGGCCACGTCGGGGTCGTTCTCGCGGAGGATTGTGCTGGGAAGGGTAGCGAAGTCTTCGAACTTGCCCGATTCCTTGGCACGGATCATGGAGCTGCGGAGACCGATTCCCTTTACCGCGCTGTCGATGGAGATGGTGCAGCTGGAGGTTCCGTGGAAGTTGCAGCGGACATGGGTTTCCACCTGACGGATTTCGTTGAAGGGGTTGAAGTCTTCGTCGGTTTCCATGTAGCGCAGCGGCACGTAAAGCGGGGCGGGTTCGCCGGCAATGGTGATGCGGTACAAGAGGCAAGGTTCGTTGTTGAACACCTTGGTGTCGTACAGGTTGTTGCTGCTGTTGATCAGGGTGCGAATCTTCTTGTAGGTTTCGTGAACGTCGAACTCCTTTTCGTGATTGGTGTTGGAGTTCTTGATAATCATCGATTTCACCACTTCGGGGAATTCGCTGGTGATGACCGCATTTGCGGTAGCCTTGCCCCAGATGGGGGTTGCCATGAAGAAGGTATCCGTGAAGTGGGTCTCGGTGCGGCCGTTAAAGTAGGCGATTGCCTTAATCATGTTGGCGAGGCGCATCCACCTGCGGATCGAAATGTAGATGTTGTTCTTGTCGATGATATCCGCGATGTTGGCGATGACTTCCAGGGTGTCCTTGGACAAGGTGACGGACTTGATTTCGGAGTTCCAGAACTGGACTTCTTCCTTGGTGACGGTCAACTCTTCGGGAATAAGCATGTCGGTCATGGCGGACTGGTTCTGCAGAATCTCGCAGAGCGCAGACGGCGACAGGCTTTCGGGAATGGCCAGGATCAGGGTGATGTTGTCGGAAATGTCAGCCTTGTGGAGGATTGTCTCGGGGCGCTGATCATGGGTGATGATCAGGGGAGAGTTTCCCTTTTCGCGGAGTGCGCGCTTCAGGTTTTCCCTGACGTTTTCGTCGGTAGGATCGACGTCCTTGAAGATGAGAACATCGAAGGCCTCCAGCTTGTTGGGAAAGTTTTCCTGACGGCTGTTGACCTTGAGTACCTTGGCGTTGGAGAACGCGGCGGCGATTCGGTTGACAAGAACGGACCTGCCCGAACCGGAACGGCCGAAGACATAGAATGCTTCGCCTGTGATGGCTGCAAGGAAACCGATCTGAATCAGGAATTCTCTTTCGGGAATGCCCTTGTTCAAAGCCTGCAGCAAATCATAAATACGATTGTTCATTTATTTCCCATCCTAGTTTGCGGGCTGTTCCTTCTAACGCCAGTCCGTTACGACGATAATATAAAAACTGCAAAGTTTTTATAGAACGGATTTCAACAAAAGCGCTTGTTTTTCGGGGACCATTTTAACCTGTTGGCGAGTGACGAAAATTCGTTTGTCCATAAGGATGTCTGGAGCGAGGCGGGCCGCGTCCTTCTGGGTGATGACGAAGTTTGCCTGGGGGTGGCGGGTCATTGCCTGGGCCAGCTGCTTTGCAAAATCCCTGTCGTGGTCCGGGCGAAGGATCGTTTCCTGGAACGTAAGGCCAAGGGCTGTGACGCTCTGGACGACACGCTCCGGGTGGGCAAGCCCACAGAGGAGGACAAAGGGGATGTGGTGGGGATAGGCGCCGCCGTCGAGGTTCGCCATAGTCGGGCTGTCTGCAACTTGTTTTGTGGCGGACTGCGTTTCCGAGGTTTGTTTCGTTGCGGGTTCGCCCAGATAGTTCGTGATGGAATCGATGGGGAAGGAAATGTCGGCTGCGGGGCCGAGACAGTTCAGTCGGATTGTCTTTGCGGGATCGGTACGGTGATTCTGTTCCAGGCTGCGGGCGTCTCCGGCGGGAATGAGGTCGCGGATGTGTCGGGGCGCGGGGCCCCACTCAAGCAGGATGGTCAGGTCTGGACGCAGGCGGCTGTCCTCGAATCCGTCGTCGCAGATGATAACATCGGGCGGTTCCCCGCGGTTTATATCGTCTGGCGCTCCGCGGTTCGTATCGTCGGGCATGCTTCTGCGAAATTCGTCGCACTCTCTGCGGTTCATATCGCCGGGCATGCCGCGGTCATCAAGTTCGCGGGCTGTCCGGTAGCGGTTCCGTGTGGAGAGTACCTGCACGCTACCGCCGGATGTTTCCTTTCCATCGCGAACTTTTTTCGTCTGGCAGTTGCCGGACGTATTCATCCCGCTGTCGGCATCTTTCGTCGGGCGGTTACCTCCGTCACTGTCTTTCGTCAAACCGCCGGATGCAGCCAACTCCTGCCGTAACATCTGGACTTCGTCGTAGGCGTACTCATGGCAGAGTACCGCGACCCGCTTCCCGCTAGATGCAAGTTCCCGCGCAAGCCAGAGGGCCAGAGGCGTCTTGCCGGCGCCACCGCCGCGGTAGCTTCCGATTACAATCAGCTTGGAATTCTTCAGCGGGCGCCCCGGCCTGAGGAACAGAGCATGATGTAACGAATAAGCCGCCCGGTAGCAGGCCGCAAGGATTTTTCTAAATGAAAAATGGAATTTGATCATTTTAGTGAACAGTGAGTAGTGAATAGTTAAGGACAGTCTTCACTGTTCACTATTCACTAATCTTTACAGGCAGTTGCGCTTCTGCTGCAGGAACAGGTCCGCAAGTACCAGGGCTGCCATGCTTTCCACGATCACGGGAGCGCGGACTGCAACGCAGGGGTCGTGTCTGCCGCGGGCTGCAAGCGTCCCGTTCTCGCCGCCGCGACCTGCGGTCTTCTGCTCCTGGCTGATGGTTGCCGTAGGCTTGAAGGCCACCTTGCAGTAGATGGGTTCGCCATTGCTGATGCCACCCAGGGAGCCACCGGCGTTGTTGGTCTTGGTGTGGTAACTGTTGCCGTCAAAGAAAAGTTCGTCGTTGTGTTCGCTGCCATGCATGCGGGCTGCGGCGAAACCGCTACCGATTTCAAAACCTTTACTTGCGGGAATGGATAGCATTGCCTGTGCAAGGAGCGCATCCAGGCGGTCAAACACCGGTTCGCCCAGGGCGATGGGCGGGTTCTTCACCAGAAGGCATACGGTACCGCCAACGCTGTCCATGTTCTCGCGGGCGTCCAGTACAACCTGCTCCATCTTGGCGCTGGCCTCGGGGTCGGGGCAGCGGACGGGGGAGGCTTCGATCTGGTCCAGGGTAAGTTCGTCCAGGTTCAGGGGGCCGCAGTCCACGTTGCCGATGGAGTTGACCCATGCCATGATCTCGGTACCTGCCACCTGCTTCAAAAGCTTCTTGGCCACGGCACCTGCGGCAACGCGGCCGATGGTCTCGCGGGCGGAACTGCGTCCACCGCCGCGGTAGTCTCTAAAACCGTACTTCAGGTCGTAGCACAGGTCGGCGTGACCCGGGCGGTACCACTTCTGGATTTCGGAATAGTCGTGGCTCCTCTGGTCTTCGTTGAAGACGGCAAAGGAAATGGGGGTGCCTGTGGTTTTCCCTTCGAAAACGCCAGAAAGGATCTTGACCTGGTCCTTTTCGTCGCGAGGAGTGGTCATTTTGTTCTGACCGGGGCGACGGCGGTTCAATTCTGCCTGGATATCGGCTTCTTCGAGGGGGAGACCTGCGGGGCAACCGTCCAGGACGGAACCCACACCGGCACCATGGGATTCACCCCATGTTGTAACAGCGAAAATCTTTCCAAAAGTGCTAGACATGCTCAAAATATAGCTAAAAGTGATTTTTTCTAAGAAAATATGTGACAAGGACTTACAAAGTTTGCTTAAGTTTACTATCTTTTACATTGGTTTCTAGGAGATACTGTGAAAAAACTTGGCTTTATCGTTATTCTCTTGACGTTGCTTCTTGCGTTTGAAGCAGCTGCACAGAGCTATAACAGTTTTGCCGGGATCCAGTTCGGTTCTTCCCGCGAAAGCGTTCTCGAAGATGCAATGAAGATGGGCTACGAAGTCTATAGCCCCCGCGGAGCTAGCGATCGTCTGGCCATTCCCGTGTTCCTGTTCGGCGATCTTCCCGTTCAGGTCGACTTCCTTTTCAATAAGAACGACAAGTTCTATTCCTTCGAAATCCGTACCGGCCGTGTAGAACGTGCCCGTCTCGACAAGGCTTTCGAAGCAGTTGGCTATATGTCTGAGCAGTTCACCCTTAAGTACGGCAAGCCCTCCGGTAGCCCCGCCCTTAACGAGAACTCCAGCCTTAAAGAAAGCATCATGAACATCTACCAGCAGTGGTACTCCGTCAAGGTTCTTGACGCCTACACTGGCCTGGTCCAGAAGGATGGCCGCTACTTCGCGGTTGGTGCTGTTACCCACCGTACCCTGGCTAAGGAAAAGTCTAGCGGCAAGTCCGCCGGCAAGGAAAAGGCCAGCAGCGCTCCGGTGTTCTAAGCCTCCAGATATAATAAGCGAAAGGCCTGCTACCGCAGGTCTTTTTTTATGTAGAAAGAGCTTTTACAGAAAAGCGCCCTTATAAAGAAAACCACCGGCTTTCGTCGGTGGATTCCCTTTTTAAGTTCCGAGGTTTAGCCCTTCAGCTTGTCTAGGGCCTCGTTGGGGCCGATGACGAACAGCACGTCGTTTTCTTTGAAGGGGTAGTCGGCGATGTTACCGATCATGGGGGTGGGTTTCAGCGGGTCGCGGATGGCGATCACCTGGATGCCGTACTTGTGGGTCAGGTTCAGGTCCTTAAGGGTCTTGTCCCAGAAGGATTCCGGGCAGGCCAGTTCCACGATGGAGAAGCCTTCCATGAAGGGCAGGTAGTCCAGCATGTTGGG